>JAXDHC010000024.1:0-2899 GCA_034664705.1 Solirubrobacteraceae bacterium | reverse complement strand
GACCGCTTCGTGCTCAGCGCCGGCCACGCCTCGATGCTGCTCTACGCGATGCTCTACCTCACCGGGTACGGGCTCACGCTCGAGGACCTCAAGAACTTCCGCCAGCTCGGATCGCCGACCGCCGGGCACCCGGAGTTCCGCCACGCCGCCGGGATCGAGGCCACCACCGGCCCGCTCGGGCAGGGCATCTCGATGTGCACGGGGCTGGCGCTGGGCGAGCGGATGCTCAACGCCCGGCTCGGCGACGACGTCATCGACCACCACACGTTCACGATCGCCTCCGACGGCGATCTGCAGGAGGGCATCAGCCACGAGGCGTGCTCGCTGGCCGGCCACCTCGCGCTCGGGCGCCTCGTCGCCTTCTACGACGACAACCACATCTCGATCGAGGGCGACACGGAGCTCTCGTTCTCCGAGGACGTCGGCGCGCGCTACGAGGCCTACGGCTGGCACGTGCAGAACATCGGCGAGGACCTCTCGCTGGACCGCATCGAGCAGGCCACGCGCGACGCGATGGCGGTGCAGGACCGCCCGTCGCTGATCATCTGCCGCACCCACATCGCGCCCGGCTCTCCGAACAAGCAGGACACCGAGGCGGCGCACGGCGCGCCGCTCGGCGAGGAGGAGGTCCGCCTCACCAAGGAGGCCTACGGCTGGCCGACCGACGAGCCGTTCCACGTCCCCGAGGAGGTCCTCGCCCACTACCGCGGCGTCGCCGAGCGGGGCAACGAGGCCTACCGCGCGTGGGAGCAGCGCTCCGGCGGCTGGTCGGGGTTCGAGCTGCCCGACGGCTGGGACGCCGACGTGCCGGCCTTCTCGCCGCGCGACGTGCCGACGATCGCCACGCGCAAGGCCGGCAGCCAGGTGCTCGAGTGGGCGGCGAGCAAGGTGCCGCATCTCGTGGGCGGCTCGGCGGACCTCGCACCCTCCACGCTGCAGGTCATCCCCGACGGCGGCTCGATCGGACCGGGGCGCTACGACGGGCGCAACCTGCACTTCGGGATCCGCGAGCACGGGATGGGCGCGACCGTCAACGGCCTCGTCCTCAGCGGCTTCAAGGCCTTCGGCTCGGGCTTCCTCATCTTCAGCGACTACATGAAGGCCTCGATCCGCCTGGCCTCGGTCATGCGGATCCCGTCGATCTTCATCTACACGCACGACTCGATCGGCCTCGGCGAGGACGGGCCGACGCACCAGCCGATCGAGCAGCTCGCCATGATGCGCGCGCAGCCGAATCTCAACGTCGTGCGCCCGGCGGGCGCCAACGAGACCGCGCAGGCCTACCGCTTCGCGCTCGCCCAGACCGAGACGCCGACGGTCATCGTCCTCAGCCGCCAGGGCCTGCCCGTGTGGCGCCCCGGCGCGGTGCCCAAGACCGCCATCGAACGCGGCGCCTACGTGCTGCGCGAGAGCTACAAGGGCCGCGGCGAGGCGCCGGACCTCATCCTCATCGCCAGCGGCTCCGAGGTGCATCTCTGCAACCGCGCCGCGGCGCTCCTCGAGGACGGGGGCATCGCGACCCGGCTCGTCTCGATGCCCTGCATGGACCGCTTCGAGGAGCAGGACCGCGCCTACCGCGACCGCGTCCTGCCGCCCGAGACGCGCGCCCGCGTGGCCGTCGAGGCGCTCAGCCCGCTCGGCTGGCACCGCTGGGCGGGCGACGCCGGCGAGGTGATCGGCATGACGACCTTCGGCGCGAGCGCCCCCGCCAAGGACCTCATGACGCACTTCGGCTTCACCCCTGAGCGCGTGGCCGAGACGGGTCGCGCGGTCGTTGACCGACTCAAGGAGTAGACCCAATGGCCACGCAGCAGGTCAACGAGCGCCTCGCCGCCGTCACCGCCGCCGGCACGAGCGTCTGGCTGGACCAGATCGGCCGTCAGCTCATCGAGAGCGGCGAGCTGCGCCGCCTCGTCGAGGAGGACTCGCTGCGCGGCGTGACCTCCAACCCGACGATCTTCAACCAGGCGATCCTCGGCGCCCCCGACTACGACGACCAGCTCGCCGAGGTGGCGCGCGGCGGCGCCTCGACGCGCGAGATCTACCAGGCGCTCGCGATCAAGGACATCCAGGACGGCTGCGACGTCCTGCGCGACGTCTACGACGGCACGGACGGCTACGACGGCTACGTGTCCTTCGAGGTCGATCCCGACCTGGCATTCGACACCGGCCGCACCATGGAGCAGGCGCGCGAGTACTGGTCGCGCGTCGATCGCCCCAACCTCATGATCAAGATCCCGGGCACCGACGAGGGCGTGCCCGCGATCGAGGAGATGATCTACGAGGGGCGCAACATCAACGTGACCCTCCTGTTCTCGGTCGCCGCCTACGAGCGCGTCGCCGAGGCGTTCATCCGCGGCCTCGAGCGCCGCCACGCCGAGGGCAAGAGCCTCGACATCCACTCGGTGGCGTCGTTCTTCGTCTCGCGCGTCGACAGCGAGGTCGACAAGCGCCTGGAGGGCCTGGGCCGCACCGACCTGCAGGGCCGCGCCGGGCTGGCCAACGCGCGCGCCGCCTACCGGCGCTTCAAGGAGATCTTCCACGGCGAGCGCTTCGCCGCCCTGCTGCAGGCCGGCGCCCCGGTCCAGCGCCCGCTGTGGGCGTCGACCGGCGTGAAGAACCCGGCCTACTCGGACACGATGTACGTCGACGGCCTGATCGGGCCGGAGACCGTCAACACGATGCCGATGGCGACGCTGCTGGCCGCCGCCGACCACGCCCATGTGGAGGGCGCGACGGTCGACATCGATCCCGAGCCCGACCTGCGCGCGCTCGCCGAGGCCGGCATCGACCTCGACGACGTGACGCGCAAGCTGCTCGAGGACGGCGTCGACAAGTTCGTCGAGCCGATGGAGAAGCTGCTCGAGGGCCTCGACGAGAAGCGCGAGGCGATCGTGAC
>JAXDHC010000023.1:0-7438 GCA_034664705.1 Solirubrobacteraceae bacterium | reverse complement strand
TCACGATCCGCGAGATCAAGTTCCGCCCGAAGATCGCGCAGAACGACTACGAGACCAAGAAGGGTCACGTCACGCGCTTCCTCAAGCGCAAGGACAAGGTCAAGATCACGATCATGTTCCGCGGGCGCGAGGTCACGCACCCCGAGCGCGGGCAGCAGCTGCTCGAGCGCCTCGCCGAGGAGCTCGGGGAGCTGGCCATCGTCGAGCAGCGGCCCAACCTCGACGGGCGCAACATGACGATGATGCTCGGCCCGTCGAAGGCGATTCTGGCCGGCCAGCTCGGCGACGAGGACGACGAAGCCGCGGACGGCGCTGACGCGCCCGTCGCGGACGCCGAGGTCACGGTCGACGCCGCCGCCACCAACGGCGCGCCCGCCGACGCCGGCGCGGCGGACGCTCCGGCTCAGGTCGAGGCTGAGGCCGGCGACGCTCCCGCGGCCGACGCCACCGCTCCCGCGGCCGACGCCACCGCTCCCGCCGACGCCGCAGACGACGCCACCGCTCCCGCGGACGCCGCCCCGGCGAACGCCACGCCCGCCGAGCCCGCCGACGCCGCGCCCGCCCCACAGGCGGACGAGTCGGCGGCCGCGCGCTCGCAGAAGTCCTGACCCCGACGGACTCCGGTCAGGCGGGCCGCGCCCGCCGCCGTCTGTCTCCTATACTGATCCGCTCGCCATGCCCAAGATGAAGACTCACTCCGGCGCGAAGAAGCGCTTCAAGCTGACAGCCAAGGGCAAGGTCCGTGGCCGGCACGCCTTCACGAGCCATATCCTCGAGAAGAAGTCGCCGAAGCACAAGCGCCACCTCGGCACTCCGCTGATCCTCAAGGACGAGGACGCCAAGCGCGTCAAGAAGCTGCTGGGGGCGAAGTCCAAGTGACCCGCGTCAAGCGCTCCGTCCACGCCAAGAAGAAGCGCCGCGCGACACTCGAGCGCGCGAAGGGCTTCCGCGGCGAGGCCAACTCGAACTACAAGCGGGCCAAGGAAGCGGTCATGAAGGCGGACGCGTACGCGTACCGCGACCGCCGCAACCGCAAGCGTGACTTCCGCCGCCTCTGGATCGTCCGGATCAACGCCGCCGCGCGCCAGAACGACATGAGCTACGGCGCCTTCATCCACGGGCTCAAGCTGGCCGGCATCGAGCTGGACCGCAAGGTCCTCGCCGACATCGCCGTCCGCGATCCCGAGAGCTTCCGCCGATTTGCCGATGCCGCCCGCGAGGCGTCGGCCGCTGCCGCCTAGCCGCAGCCGACACACCAGACCTCACGGGCGCCGCTTCCTCCGGATCGGCGCCCGTTTTGCTTAACGCACCCGACCACGCCGCACGCACCATGATCACCTCCCCCCACAACGACAAGCTCAAGGAGATCCGCCGGCTGCAGCGCCGCCGCGAGGGGCGCTTCGTCGCGGAGGGGGAGGACCTGGTCGACGCGGCCGCGGAGGCCGGCTGGCCGGCGCTGTACCGGCTCGAGGCCGGTGTCGACGTCGAGGCCGAGCTGCTCGACGGCGTCTCGGCGCTCGGCTCGGGCACGCGGGTCGTCGGCGTCTACGAGCAGCGCTGGTCGCGGCCGACCGGCGCGCTGTGCATCGCGCTGTGGGGCGTGCGCGACCCCGGCAACGTCGGGACGGTCCTGCGCTCGGCGCTCGCGTTCGGCGCCGACTGCGTCGCCCTCGGACCCGACTGCGCCGACCCGTTCAGCCCGAAGGCCGTCCGGGCCTCGATGGGAGCCATCTTCGCCATGCCGGTCGCTCGCGTGGACAGCATCGACGAGCTGCCCGGCCGCCGCGTCGGCCTCGCCGCGCGCGCCGGCGACCCGCTGACCGGTCCGCTCGCCCAGCCCGCGACCATCGTGATCGGCTCCGAGCGGGCCGGGCTGCCGGACGACGTGCTCGCCGCGTGCGACCGCCTTGCCCACATCCCGATCCGCGCCGAGTCGCTGAACGCCGCGATGGCGGCCACCGTCGCGCTCTACGAAGCCACGCGCGGGCGGATCAAGAGCCTGCCCGGCGCGGACGTGCAGGCCACCGCCGTCGCCCCTCCGGACGCCGAGCCGCGGATCGCTAGGGTGCCGCCCGCATGAGCGTCCTGGACCGCATCGGATCGCTGCGCGCAGAGGCCGAGGACGCCGTCGCCGACGCCGACTCGAGCGCCGCCCTCGAGGAGCTTCGCGTGCGCTATCTCGGCCGCAAGGCCGAGCTGCCGAACCTGCTGCGGGGCGTCGCCCAGCTGCCGCCCGAGGAGCGCGGCACCGTCGGGCGCGCCGCCAACCAGGCGCGCCAGGCCCTCGAGGCGCTGATCGAGCAGCGCGCGAGCGACCTGGAGGCCGCCGAGCTCGACACCCGCCTCGCCGCGGACCGCATCGACGTCACGCTCCCCGGCGAGCCGCCGCAGCCCGTCGGGCGCCTGCACCTCGTCACGCAGACGTGGCGCGAGATCGAGGACGTCTTCCTCGGCCTCGGCTTCACGTCGGTCGAGGGGCCCGAGATCGAGCTCGTCCACTACAACTTCGACGCGCTCAACCACGACGTCACGCACCCCGCGCGCGACCACACGGACACGTTCTACGTGGCGCCCGACGTCGTGCTGCGCACGCACACGTCGCCGATGCAGATCCGCGCGATGGAGGCCCATCCGCCACCGCTCTACGTGGTGATCCCGGGCCGCACGTACCGCCGCGACAGCGACGCGACGCACACGCCGCAGTTCCACCAGGTCGAGGGCCTCGCCGTCGACGCGGACATCACGCTCGCCGACCTCAAGGGCACGCTGCTCAGCTTCGCCAACGCGATCTTCGGCGAGGGCCGCGACGTCCGCCTGCGCCCGCACTTCTTCCCGTTCACCGAGCCGAGCGTCGAGGTCGACGTGTCGTGCTTCCACTGCGACGGCCGCGGCTTCATGCGCGACGGCGCGCGCTGCCGGCTGTGCAAGGGCGAGGGGTGGATCGAGATCCTCGGGGCCGGCGAGGTCGACCCGAACGTCTACTCCTACGTCGACGACGACCGCTACGACCCCGAGAAGGTCCAGGGCTTCGCCTGGGGGATGGGCGTCGAGCGCATCGCCCAGCTCAAGCACGGGCTCACGGACATGCGCGCCCTCTACGACAACGACCTTCGCTTCCTGGAGCAGTTCGGCTGATGCGCGCCCCCCTGGAGTGGCTCTCGGAGTACTGCGACCCCGGACTGCCCACGCGCGAGACCGAGGAGCGCCTGACCCTGACCGGCACGAAGGTCGAGGCGGTGCACCACCACGGCGTCGCGGCGCTCGAGCACTTCGTCGTCGGGCGCGTCGTCGAGGCCGAGCGCCATCCCGACGCCGACCGGCTGAGCGTCTGCCGCGTCGAGGTGGGCGGCGACCACGTCGCCCAGATCGTCTGCGGCGCTCCGAACGTCGCGGGCGGCCAGACGGTCGCTGTGGCGCGCCCTGGCGCCGTCATGCCCGACGGCACGAAGCTCGGCGCCGCCAAGCTGCGCGGCGTGCGCTCCGAGGGCATGATCCTCGCCGAGGACGAGCTCGACATCGGCAGCGACCACGCCGGGATCATGGTCCTCGACCGGCTGATCCCCGGGGGCGGCGACCTCGCGCCCGGCACGCCGCTCGCCGAGGTCCTGCTCATCGCCACCGAGGTCCTCGAGCTCGAGATCACGCCCAACCGGCCCGACTGCCTCGGCGTCTACGGCGTCGCCCGGGAGCTCCATGCCGCGACGCGCGCCGCGCTCGCCGCGCCGCCCTGGGCCGACGACCCCGGCGCCCCGGGCGAGATCCCGGGCGTCGAGGTGCGCGTCGAGTGCCCCGACCTCAACCCCCGCTTCACCGCGCGCGTCTTCGAGGACGTGACCGTCGCCCCGTCACCGCCGTGGCTCAAGGCGCGCCTGATGGCCGCGGGCCAGCGCCCGATCAACAACGTCGTCGACATCACCAACTACGTGATGCTGCTCGCCGGCCACCCCGTGCACGCCTTCGACCTCGACCGCGTCGCCGGGCAGCGCCTCACCGTGCGCCGGGCCCGCGACGGCGAGGAGATCGAGACCCTCGACGGGCAGGTGCGCCGCCTCGACCACGAGATGGTCGTCATCGAGGACGACGACGGCCCGACGTCCATCGCGGGCGTCATGGGCGGCGCGCGCTCCGAGGTCCACGACGGCACGAGCCGCGTCCTCATGGAGGTCGCCAACTGGGTCGGCCCCAACATCCACCGCACCTCCCAGGTCCTCGGCCTGCGCAGCGAGGCGAGCGGGCGCTTCGAGAAGGGCCTGTCGCCCGAGCAGGCCATGGAGGCCCAGGCGCTCGCGACGAAGCTCATGCTCGAGCTGACCGGGGCGACGCTCGTCCCGGGCACGATCGACGTCGGCGGGGAGGGCCCGCCGCCCGCGACGATCCGCCTGCGCACCGCGAAGGTCGAGCAGGTCCTCGGCATGCCGATCGCCCGCGAGCGCCAGGCCGAGATCCTGCAGGCGCTCGAGTTCGCCACGGCCGAGGCCGGCGACGGGCTCGACGTCACCGTCCCGCACTTCCGGCGCAACGACGTCTACCGCGAGGCCGACCTCATCGAGGAAGTCGCGCGCATCGACGGCCTCGACAAGCTGCCGGTCACGCTGCCCAAGCGCCGCGGCGCCGCCGGCCGGCTGAGCGTCGAACAGCGCCTGCGCCGGCGGGCCGTCGACGCGCTCGCCGGGCGCGGCATGCACGAGATCGTCGGCTGGAGCTTCACCGACCCCGGCTTCGCCGACCGCCTGCGCCTGGACGCCGGCGACGATCGGCGCCGCTCCGTGGCGCTCGAGAACCCCATGTCCGAGCAGCAGTCGGTCATGCGCACGACGCTGCTGGCCTCGCTGCTCGACGCGGCGCGCGTCAACATCGCCCACGGCCGGACCGACCTCCAGCTCTTCGAGCAGGGCAAGGTGTACTTCTGGCCGGAGGGCGGCGGCGCGGCCGCCACGGCCGCCAACGGCGGCGACCCGCGCCGCGGCGGCATGGACCACCGGCTCCCGCGCGAGCACCGCTCGCTCGGCGCCGTCATCGCCGGGCGCATGCACCCGCAGACGTGGGGCACGCCCGAGCCGCCGCGCGCCGGCTTCTTCGCGGTGAAGGCGCTGTTCGGCGCGGCATGCGACGCGCTGCGCGTGCCGTGGAGCGTCGAGCCCGCGACCGAGCCCTTCCTGCATCCGGGCCGCAGCGCCCGGATCCTCGCCGGCGAGGCGGGCGAGCCGGTCGGCTGGATCGGCGAGCTGCACCCGCTCGTCGCCCGCGAGTACGACCTCGACGAGGGCGCCGCCGCCTTCGAGGTCGACTTCGACCGGCTGCTGGGCCACGCCGTCGCGGTGCCCGCCTACCGCGACCTCACGAGCTTCCCGGCGCTGCGCCAGGACCTCGCGGTCGCCGTCGCCGACGACGTGCCGGCCGCGGCCGTCGTCACCGTCGTGCGCCGCGCGGGCGGCGACCTGCTCGCCGACGCGCGCGTGTTCGACGTCTACCGCGGCGCGCAGGTGGGCGAGGGGCGCACGTCGCTGGCGCTCACGCTCGCGTTCCGCGCGCCCGACCGCACGCTGAGCGACGAGGACGTCGCCCCGGTGCGCGACCGGATCGTCACCGCGCTGCGGGACGAGCTGGGAGGTGAGCTGCGTGCCTAGCGTGATCGTCGCCGGCGCGTCCGGCTACACCGGGGCGCTGGCCGCCCGGCTGCTCTGGCGCCACCCCGACTTCGACCTCGTCGGCGTCACGAGCCGCAGCGACGTGGGCCGGCGCCTGGACGACCTCTATCCGTACCACCGCGTCCCGCTCGCCCTCGAGGAGCTCAACCTCGACGGCGGCCACGGCGACGTCGACGCCGCCGTCGTGGCCTACCCGCACGGCGCCGCCGCGCCGGTGGTCGCCGCGCTGCGCGAGCGCGGCGTCAAGGTCGTCGACCTCAGCGCCGACTTCCGTCTGCGCGACGTCGCCGAGTACGAGGCCTGGTACGTCGAGCACCCGCACCCGGACCTGATCGACGACGCCGTCTACGGGCTGCCCGAGCGCTACCGCGACGACGTGCGCGGCGCCGGCCTCGTCGCCAACCCGGGCTGCTACCCGACCGCCACCGTGCTCGCGCTCGCGCCGCTGGCGCCCTACATGGCCGACGTCGTGATCGACGCCAAGAGCGGCGTGTCCGGCGCCGGGCGCAAGGCGAGCGACACGACGCACTTCGTGTCGGCCGACGAGAACGTCACGCCGTACGGCGTCGGCCGTCACCGCCACATGCCCGAGATCGACCAGGAGCTCCACGCCGCGGGCGCGCCGCAGGAGCTCGACGTCACGTTCACGCCGCACCTGGTGCCGCTCGACCAGGGCGAGCTCGTCTCCTGCTACGTCACGCTCAGCGAGCCGGTCGGCGACGTGCGCGAGCTCTTCGAGGAGGCCTACCGCGGCGAGCCGTTCATCGAGCTCGTCGACCGCGCGCCGGGCGTCCGCGACGTGCGCGACACGAACATCTGCCGCATCGCCGCGCGCGTCGACGAGCGCACTGGCAAGGCCTTCGTCTTCGGCGCGATCGACAACCTCTGGAAGGGGTCCTCGTCGCAGGCCGTCCAGAACCTGAACCTGATGTTCGGCCTGGACGAGACGGCGGGGATCGCGTGACACCGTCGACCTTCTTCCGCTCGCGCTGGGTGGACGCGCCCGCGGGGGTCACCGAGCTGCCCGGCGGGCTGCCGCAGGGCTTTCGCGCGTGCGGCGTGGCGGCCGGCCTCAAGGCGTCGGGCAACCTCGACGTCGGGCTCATGGTCTGCGACGCCGCCGACGCGACGAGCGCCGCGCGGTTCACCCGCTCGAGCACCGCCGCCGCGCCCGTGCTGGTCAGCCGCGAGCGCGCGCGGCTGCACGCGCTGCGCGCCGTCGCCGTGAACTCCGGCAATGCGAACGCCGCGACCGGCGGCCGTGGGCGCGACGACGCCGCGAAGATGCAGGGCGCCGCGGCGATCGCCGGCGGCGTGCCGCACGACCGCGTCGCCGTCGCCTCCACCGGCGTCATCGGCGTGCCGCTCGACATGCAGGCGATCGTGAGCGGCCTGGCACGCGCGGCCGGGCGCCTGCGCGCCGACGGCGACGCCGACTTCACCGCGGCGATCATGACCACCGACGCCTTCGAGAAGCGCGCGACGCTCGCCGTCGAGCTGCCCAGCGGCGGCACCGTCCGCCTGAGCGCGCAGGCCAAGGGCGCGGGCATGATCCAGCCGAGCCACGCGACGATGCTCTGCTTCGTGCAGACCGACGCCGCCCTGAGCGCCGAGACGGCCGACCTGCTCCTCGGCGTCACGGTCAAGCGCTCGTTCGACCGCATCACGGTCGACGGCCAGCTGTCGACGAACGACACCGTGCTGCTGATGTGCAGCGGTGCGAGCGGCGTGACGATCGCGCCCCAGACGCCAGACGAGCTCGCGTTCGGACAGGCGCTCGACGGGCTGCT
>JAXDHC010000022.1:0-4396 GCA_034664705.1 Solirubrobacteraceae bacterium | reverse complement strand
CAGCCACGTCGAGGACGAGCCCGAGGTCCCCGACCTCCTGCGCGTCGACCCGGACTCCGAGCGCCAGCAGGTCGAGCGGCTGAAGGCGTTCAAGGCCGACCGCGACCAGGAGCTCGTCGAGCGCCGGCTCGACGAGGTCCGCGAGGCGGCGCGCGGCACCGACAACCTGCTGCCGGTGCTCAAGGACGCGCTGCGCGACCGCTGCACGCTCGGCGAGGTGTGCGGCGCGATGGCCGACGTCTTCGGCCGCTACACGCCGAGCTTCTGATGCGCTCGCCGGTGCGCCTGCGCCGGTTCGCCCCCGGGCTGGCGCTGGTCGTGGCCGGCCTGGTCGTGCTCGCCGCCAGCGGCGACGCGGTCGCCGGCAACGCCGTCGCCCTCGCGCTCATCGGCGTGGGCGCCGTGCTCGCCGTCGCCGCCGCCTTCTGGGAGATCGGCGCCGGCGAGGACCGCGACCGCCGGTCCGGACGCGCCTGACCGGCGCCGGGCGGGACGCGCGGGGCGTCGGCCGGGCGCGCTGCGGGCGCGCCGTTGCATCCGCTGTAACGGCGGTCCCCGTGAAGGACTGGGCGGTCGCGGCGGCGAAGTTCCCGGCCGATGGACGAGCCGCGTGCCCAGAGGACTCTCGTGAAGAGCCCGCCCGAGCTGTGGGCGGAGATCAGCGACGCCGACGCGCTCGCCGGTCACCTCGAGGCGTTCGGCGAGATCCGCATCACCCGTCTCGAGCCCGAGACCACCGTCGCCTGGGAGGGCGACCGCGCGCGCGGCACGGTGGAACTCCAGCCGGCGGGTTGGGGCACGAAGGTGACGCTCACCGCGCAGCTGGCACCGGCGTCCGAGGCGCCGGCCCCCGAGGCGATCGAGGCGCCGGCGGCCGAGCCCGAGGCCGTGCAGGCGCCCGCGCCCGAGGCGCCCGAGGCGCCCGCGCCCGACACGACCGCCGCCGACCCGGACCCGCGCCCGGAGCCGGTGGCCGACCCCGCGTCATCGCGGACGCCACGACGGCGCGGCTTCCTGTGGCGGCTGTTCGGCCGGCAGCGCCACGAGTCGCCCTCGCCCGCGTCCGATGGCACCGAGGCGCCCCGCGACGAGCCGGACGTCGCGACGCCCGATCCCGAGCTGCCCCCCGTGCGGGCGGTCGGCGCCGAACCCCCCACGGCGCCGGCCGGACCCGCACCGACCGTAGGGCCCGCTGGACCGACCTCCGTGGATCCCGCCCCGCTGGAAGCGGGGCGGGCGGAGGCCGTCCTCGTCGGCGTGCTGGACGACCTCGGCGCCGCCCGGCACCGGCCGTTCTCGCGCGGCTGACGGCCGCTCGCGCCCTCAGCGCCGCGCCCGCAGGCGCACCATCACGTGCATCCCGGCGCGCCCGCGCGCACCGGCGCCCGGCCACTGCACGCCGATCACGAGCCGCCGGCGGCCGTGCTGCGCCCGCGCGACCTGCCCGAGGCGGCAGTGCGCCCGCGCGAGCAGCCGCTGCGCCTGGCCGAGGCTGCGCCCCCGCAGGCTCGGCACGACGCATCGCGCGCGCGCCGCGGCGACCACGGCGGGACGCCTCGCGCTCGCGCCGGCGCCGGCGCCGGGCAGCGCCGCGGCGGCCACGGCGGCCGGGATCGCGGCCGGCTCCGCCGCCGGAGCGGCCGCGTCGTGCCCCGCTCCGGTCTCGCCGCCGCCGGCCGTGTCGCCGCCCGGTGCCGCGGGCGGGCGCGGCACGGGCGGCGGGTCGTACAGGTCGACCGGCTCGTCGCACGGCGGGCCGGTGAAGGCCGGGAACGCCGTGAGGGGCGCGCCGCCGCCGGCGCCGGTGGCCGCGACCTGCCGGAAGCAGTCGACCGCGCGGCCGGCGCCGTCCGTCGTCACCGCGCCGTCGGCGCCGGTCTGCTCGCCGGCCGGCACGAAGAGCTCGGGGTGGTCGAACGGCGCGGACTGGTCGTGAACGCGCGGGTCGGTGAGCGCCTCGAGGAACGCGACGAGGTCGTCCTTCTGGGCATTGGTCAGGTGCAGCGGCTGGAGGTCGGGGCTGAGCTCGGCGTTCGCGAAGCTGCCGCCGCGGCTGTAGAAGTCGACGACCTGGCGCAGCGTCATCTCGCCGCCGTTGTGGAAGTACGGCGCGGTGAGGGCGACGTTGCGCAGCCCCGGCACCTTGAACGAGCCGTCCACCGCGTCGGGCGACCGGCCGCCGAGGCGCGTGATCGAGAGCGGCTTGCCGAACGGGTCGAGCCCGCCGATGCCCGGATCGGTCGCGGTCGGTCGCACCCCGATGTTCACGAAGCCCGTGTCGCCGACGCGGCCCGCCTTGTCGGCCTCGGTGGCGCCCTCGACGGCGACGTTGAAGGCGGTCGCGCTGGTCATCGCCGGGCCGTTGTGGCACTCCATGCACTCGCCCTCGTTCTGGAAGACCGACATGCCGCGCGCCGCCGCCGGGCTGAGCGCGCTCGGGTCGCCCTTCATGAAGCGGTCCACCGGGGTCTGGTCGGACACGAGCGTGGCCTCGTAGGCCTGGATCGCCAGGCCCCAGAACAGCGGGAAGTTGAACGCCATGAGCGGATAGGCCCGGCCGTTCGGGGCGTCCAGCGACGCCGTGGAGTCCCACCACGCCGGCTGGAACGCCGCGCGGACCAGGTCGCCGTAGGACTCCTGGAGGCCGCGCCCGGAGTCCGCGACGTCGGCGCCGAGCACGCTGTCGCGCGGGCTGACGATCTGCGTGCGCAGCGGTCGCAGCGACAGCAGCTTGCGCCCGATGTCCGAGAGCGTGCGCCCGTCGGAGGACATCTCGACCGGGTTGCCCGGCGGCCCGACGGCCTGCGACGCCAGCGAGGAGTTCGACAGGCTCACGGGCACCTGGTCGACGGCGCCGCCCCCGCCCACCTTGCCGACGCGCGCCGCGCTGTCGCGCGAGCCGAACGGGTTCACGCCGTTGAAGTCGTTCTGCGCGCGCCCGTCCCAGAAGTTGCGGAAGTTGAAGACGGCGTTGATCACCGACGGCGTGTTGCGCCCCGTGCTGCGCCGCAGGGGAACGCCGCCGACCTGGAAGTCCGAGTCGCTCGCCGCGAACGTCTGGTCGTCGACGGGCTCGCCGAGCGTGATGCCCGTGAACAGCGAGGGCAGCACGCCCTGGGATCCGGCGACGTTGTCGGTGTCCGACACGACGGCCGACGCGCGATCGTCGGGGTTCGTCAGCTTGTGGAAGGGGAAGTCGGCGGCCGAGAGCTGCGCGTTCGGGCCGTGCATGGTGAAGCCGCCCGCGCCGCGCGGGTTGATCTGGTTGCGGGAGCGGTTGTCGGCGCCCGCGGCGAAGTGGCAGCTCGCACACGCGGTGCGCCCGTCGCTGCCGGCCTGCATGTCCCAGAAGAGCGCCTTGCCGAGCTTCACGGCGGCGCCGCCGTCGCGGATGAACTCGCCGGCGTTGGGCGGCGACGGGACGGTCATCGTGTCGAGCGGGGCGAGCGGCGGCGCTCCGCGCGCGCCGGCCGGGTGCGCGCCGCCGGCGGCCAGCCACGTCGCCAGCCCGGCGACCGTGATGGCGACCACGACCGCCGCGCGGCGCGCGACGCGCCGAGCGACCGGCGCGAGCGCACGGGCGCGCCCATCCCGACATGCAGGTCCCCTGTGCATGACCACCCCACCCCCATGGGAGCTCCGGCCTCCGGGCCGGGGTCAGCTCGTTGCCAGAGTGGATACCGGCGCGGAGGGGCCAGGTCAATCGCTCAGGGCCACGTGTGCGGGGGCCCGCAGGCAGGTCTGCACGACCGCGTTCGCGCATGTCAGCCAGCGACCGGTTCGGCGCCGGTCGCCGGTGGGACGTCGCGCTGCCCGATTAGACTCGCCGCCCCCATGACCCAGCGCCAGCACAGCCCCGAGACCTTCGAGGAGCGTCTCGCGCAGCTCGAGGAGCTGCGCCAGGCCGCGATCCACACGAACCCCCAGGCGGAGGAGAAGCAGCACGCCAAGGGCAAGTACACGGCCCGCGAGCGCGTCGAGAAGCTCCTCGACCCCGGCTCGTTCAACGAGCTCGACACCTTCGTCCGCCACCGCACGATCGAGTTCGGCTTGCAGGACAACCGGCCGTGGGGCGACGCGGTCGTCACCGGGCACGGCACGATCGACGGGCGGCGGGTCTGCGTCTTCAGCCAGGACTTCACCGTCTTCGGCGGCTCGCTGGGCGAGGTCATGGCCGAGAAGATGTGCAAGATCATGGACCTGGCGGCGAAGATCGGCTGCCCGCTGATCGGCATCAACGACTCCGGCGGCGCGCGCATCCAGGAGGGGGTCGTCTCGCTCGGCGCCTACGGCGACGTCTTCACCCGCAACGTCCGCTGCTCGGGCGTCATCCCGCAGATCTCCCTGATCATGGGCCCGTGCGCGGGCGGCGCGGTGTACTCGCCGGCGATCACCG
>JAXDHC010000021.1:0-3755 GCA_034664705.1 Solirubrobacteraceae bacterium | reverse complement strand
GGGTAGCTGCGCACCCAGACCTCGCGGTCCTCGTAGCGCACGATGCCCTGGCGGAAGTCGACCTCGAGGTCCATGAGATCGCGGCAGCACTGCAGGAAGTTGAGGCGGTAGGAGCTCGTGTGGAACCCGATGATGTCGTTGGCGAGGAGGCCGGCGTAGATCTCCTCGCGGATGCGGTTCGGGAGCACGCGCCACGCGTCGGACTGCGTCCACGGGATGTGGATGAAGTGATGCAGGAACACGTCGGGCCGGGCGCGGCGCACGAGCGCCGGCAGCGTGTAGAGGTGGTAGTCGTGAACCATCACGACCGGCTCGTCCTGGCCCTCGATCGCCTCGACGACAGCCTGCGCGAGGTCCTCGTTGACGACGTTGTAGCCGTACTCGAACGCCTCGACCTCGTGGCGGCGCACGTCCGGGGCGTTGGAGAGGTCCCAGAGGTAGTGCTGGATGAACCACAGCATCGGGTTCGCGAAGATGTTGTAGAAGCGGTCGTAGGCGTCCGGGTCGCTGACGACGAGGCGCACCTGGTACTCGCCGCCGGCCGGCGAGTGCACCGTGAAGGGCTCGCTGCCCGCCTCGCGCGCCCTCTCGGCGTCGCCCTCGGTGAGCGCGCTCGCGATCCAGATCGCGTCGCGATGGGACGCCAGGCCCGTGAGCGCGGTGACGAGCCCGCCGGTGCCGCGCTTGGCCGAGCCGTCGTCCTGGAAGGTGACCGGCCCCCGGTTCGAGACCAGGACCAGGGGGCGCGCGCCGTCGGTCACGCAGCCTCCTGGAGCGTCGTGAAGATCTTCAGGTAGTCGCGCAGGTAGCGCGGCGTCAGGAAGTGCGTGCGCACGTGCTCCTTGCCGCGGCGACCCAGCGCCTTGCCCAGCGCGGGATCCCGCAGGATGTCGAGGATTCGGTCGCCACAGGCCTCCACGGTGTCGACGAGGTACCCGCTCACGCCGTTTTCGATCTGGAGCGGGATGCCGCCGACATTGCCGCCGACGAACGGGCGCGCCTACCAGATCGCCTCGGTCACGGTGAGGCCGAAGCCCTCGCGCGTCGACTTCTGGATGACGACGTCGGCCTGCGACTGGAACGCGTTGACCTCGATCGCGCCGACGTTGTTGAAGTTGTTGAGGATGTGGATGTCCGGGTCGCCGTCGGCGTGCGCGACGGTCGCGTTGAAGTAGTCCCAGCCCTCGGGGTCGTCGGAGGCCATCGAGCCGACCAGCGCGAGCTGGACGGAGGGAAAGGACTCCTTCACGAGGCGGTAGGCGTCGATCACGCCCAGCGGATCCTTCCAGGGATCGAAGCGCGACACCTGCGCGATGAGCGGGCGGTCGACGTCGATGCCGAACTGCTGGCAGACGTATGCGGCGTCCTCCGGCGAGAGCGCCATGTTCTTCGGCGCGAGGGGATCGATCGCCGGCGGCACGACGTTCACGTTGCCGTTCATCCCGGCGGGCACGTAGGAGGCCATGTGGAACAGCGCCTGCGGGTAGTCGCAGATGTAGGGCAGCAGCCGTTCGATCGTGTCGGCGTTCGGGCTCGACATGTCGATGTGACAGCGCCACACCCAGCCGTGGGACTTCTCGGGCACGAGCGTGTACAGCGCGGCCGGCTGGGGGTCGTGCACGAGGCAGACGTCCCAGCCGCCGACGAGCTCGCGCGCGTTCATCTCGTTGTAGCGCCGCCATGTGTCCCATTCGTCGCTGGAGAGGTCCTGCGGCGCGCCCTGCAGCGCGTTGTGCATGAGCTTCGTCGCGTTGAAGAACTCCTCGCGGCCGTAGATCACCTGCCACTCGACCTCGAGCCCGACGTCCTTCATCAGCGGCACGAGCGTGTAGAGGATCTCGCTCACGCCGCCGCCGAACGCGGTGGCCGAGACGTGGACGACCCGCGCGCCCTTCAGGGGTTCCGCGAGCGCGCGGATCTCCTCGATCAGATCGCGGCCGACGAGGTGCGTGTAGTCGGCGAGCGTCTTCGAGCCGACGGCGACGGGCTGGAGCACGAGCCGAGAATGTACTCGCGCGCCCGGCGGTCCGGGTCAACCGGCGCGCGGCGCGTTCAGCGGGCGCTCGCCCAGCTTCACGCGGAGTGTCTGGCGCTTGTCGCCGCGCATGACCTGGAGCGACACCTCGTCGCCGGGGGAGAAGCGGACGAGTGCGGTGGCCACGTCGTTCTCCTCGCGGACCGGCCGGCCGTCGATCGCGACGATGATGTCGCCGCCGACGCCGTAGGTGCGGTCCTGGAAGCGCGCCTCCTGGCGACCGCCGCGCAGTCCCGCGCGCGCGGCCGGGCCGCCCGGCGTGACGTCCTGCACCCAGGCGCCATGCTGCACCGGCAGGCCGAAGCGCTCGGCGAGCTGCGGGTACACGGGCGAGGTCGCGACCCCGAGGTACGCGTAGCGCGCCCGGCCGTCCGCTCGCAGCTGGCGCAGCGAGCGCTTGACGGTGTCCACGGACACCGCGAACCCGACGCCGCTGCCCTCGCCGGTCGTGGTCTGGATCTGGGCGTTGATCCCCAGCACCCGGCCGGTCGCGTCGAGCAGCGGGCCGCCGGAGTTGCCATGGTTGATCGCCGCGTCGGTCTGGATCGCGCCGACGGTGTCGAAGCCGGTCAGCGACTGGATCGAGCGGTCCAGCGCCGAGATGACGCCGACCGACAGCGACTGCTCCTCGCCGAACGGGCTGCCGATCGCCGCGACGGGCGAGCCGACCGCCAGATCGCCGGCCGACCCGAGCGGCAGCGGGCGCAGCGTGAGGCCCTTGGGGTCGATCCGCAGCAGCGCGACGTCGGAGAACGGGTCGAAGCCGACGATCTCCGCCGCCACCTGGTTGTCGTCCTGGAAGCGGACGTACACCTGGTCGGCCTCCCGGATGGCGCCGCCCTCGCCGGTCGTGACGACATGCGCGTTCGTGGCGATCTCGCCGTCGCCGGAGATGACGAAGCCGGAGCCGAGCCCGGCCCCGCCGCCGCCCTGGCCGCCCGCGGCGCCGAGGCCCGTGCTGATGACCGTCACGACGCCGGGCGACTCCTGCCGGTAGATCGCCGAGGGGTCGAACGCGCGCTCGCCACCGCCCCGGCCGCCCGTGTCCTGCAACACCTCGACGCGCGTCGTCTCGCTGCGCACCGTGCGCGTCTCGTCGCCGCGGCCGCCGCAGCCCGCGGCGACCAGCGCGGCCGCCAGGGCCGGGACGAGCGCGCGTCGCACGGTCACGCCGGCAGCTCCAGCGAGAACGTCGTGCGCCCGGGCATGCTCTCCGCGCGCAGCTCGCCGGACATGCGCTCGGCGAGCTCGTGGGCGATCGCGAGCCCGAGGCCGGAGCCCTGGGCGTCGTCGGAGGTGAAGAACGGCTCGAAGATGCGGGACATGGCGGAGCGGTTGATGCCCGTGCCGTAGTCGGTCACGGAGAGCAGTACCCGCCCGTCCCGTTGCCCAGCGGCGACGACCACGTCGGTGCCGGCCGGGGTGTGGGTGAGCGCGTTGTCGATGAGGATACGCACGATCTGGGCCACCCGCTCGGGGTCGCAAACGACCTCCACCGGGTTGCGCGCCATGCGGAGCTCGAGGTTCGACTCGTGGGCCGTGAGCGCGGGGGCGAACTCGGCCGCCACCGAGCGCGCGACCTCGCCGACGTCGGTCGCCTCGCGCCGCAGCTCCAGCGATCCGGCCTCGAGCTTGGAGAGGTCCAGCAGGTCGACCGCCAGGCGCCCGAGACGGTCCACCTGCTCGCGCAGCTGGCGGATGAACATCAGCCGTGTCTCCT
>JAXDHC010000020.1:0-7238 GCA_034664705.1 Solirubrobacteraceae bacterium | reverse complement strand
CGGGCCCGTGAGCCCGGGCATGTCGCGCTTGACCTCGAAGCCGATGGCGGTCTGCAGGTAGGCGAGGTGCCGGTAGCCCTCGGGGAAGCGCTCGAGCATCGTGGGATCGAGCGAGAGGCTCTCGCGGGGGTCGACCGGGTCGATGCGGTCCTTCTCGTAGATCGGCTGGCGCAGCACCAGGCCCCAGCGCCCGTCGCGCCGCTCGAGGAAGTCGTAGAAGCGCCCGGTGCAGACGACGTCGCACGTGACGCGCTCGACCTTCGCGCGCTGGGCGATCGTCATCTTCGTCTGCGCGATCGCGCGGTCGCCCGCGACGTCGACCGATGTGCCGCCCAGGAAGTGCAGGATCCGCAGGCCGCCCTCGAACCCCTCGCGGCTGACGCGGATGAACTCGTCGGCCGGGCCCTGGAACCACGTCGCCATCATGCGGCCGTCGTCGTGCCAGAGCGTCCGGAAGCGCTCCCAGTCGCCGGCGTCGCGCCAGACCGCCCAGCTCTCGACGAGCTCGCGGATCGCGAGCCGGTCCGCCATGCCGGCGTCGGTTCCCTCCATGTCCTGCCTCCCCGTCGAATCGTGGTCGCGGGGGTGGAGCCTACGTCCGCCGGGCGCTACTCGTCGTCGGCCGGCGGCGGGTCGACGCGCAGGAGCGCGCGCACCCGGTCGCGGACGGCGGCGTCGTCGACGTCGCCGACGCCGGCGGTGACCCGCTCGCCTTCGGGCTGCGTCCAGTTGAAGAGGGCCAGGTCGAGCGCCTCCATGGGCACCCCCGCGGCGGTCGCCAGGTCCGTGGCGCGGCGCTGGAGGTTCAGCGCGTCGCCGATGCCGAACATGCGCTTGGCGGCGACGGTCACCGGATCCAGCGGGTCGGTCAGGTGCAGCGACCACGGCCGGAGGTCGAACACGCCGAGGGTGCCGAGCAGGACAAGCAGCTCGTAGCGGGGGCCGCGCGTGAACCCCGGGAGCGCCAGGCGCTCGAACGCCCGCTCGAAGCGCCGCTGCGCCGTCCACGACTCGTCGCCGGTGTAGGCGGCCGTCTGCGAGCCGGCGCGCTGCGCCCACCCGCGGTAGGCCTGCAGGGTCGCGGCGCCGCGGCCGGGATCATGGGCGGTGCGCGGGCCCGTCTGCACCGACGCGAGGTCGGGCAGCTCGCCGGTCGCCCACGGGACCCGGACGCGCTCGATCTCGGCGAACGGCTCCGGGCCCTCGAGCGGCGCGAGGTAGGCGATGAGGAACGCCAGCCACGCCGCCTCCTCGTGATCGTCGAGGGCGGCCACCTCGGCGTAGAGGCCGGGCGGGTCGTCCGTGAGGCGGTGCAGGCGCCCCGCGGCGAACGCGAGCTCGTCGGCCAGGCGCGCGGCCTCGACCGTCGCCCGCAGCCCGGGCACGAGGTCGTGCTCGTACCCGTCGTCCGCCGCGCGGGCCATCCGGCGCACGCGCAGGTCGCCGCTCTGGCGCGCCGGACGGCGCCTGGCCGTCGTGCTCGACGAGCGGGGCGCGGCCGGGCGCCGCGTGGGCGGCGCCGGCGTCGTGGTCCCCGCCGGGTCGCGCTTGCGCGAGCAGATCGGGCAGTTCGCCTCCAGGCGATTGTGGCGGCAGAACGTGGGCACCCGCCCAGTCTAGGACGATCCCGCCCGGATGCCCCGCGCGCCGGGCCGTCCGCGCCACGACGCCGCGCCGCGCTCACCGCCGGAAGGGCGGCTCGCGCGGCGCGGGCGTGACGGTCAGCCGGGGACTACCGGCGGCAGGAGCGCGCCTTGCGCGTCTTGACGACGTCGTAGCCGGGGCGCGGGGTCGCGAGGTCCGTCTTGACCAGCCCGGCGTCGAAGTCGTGCTCGATCGTCGGCGCGGGGTTGAACTGGTAGATGTAGAGCCGCTTGATGCGCTTGTTCGACTTGGCGATCGTGAACATGCAGCCGAGCGCGCGGGCGGCGCGGTTCTCGTTGAACGGGAACGAGCGGCCGAGCTTGACGAGGCCACCGGTCTCCGTCAGCCAGATGTCACCGCGCCACGCCCCGAGGACACGGCGCGTGCGCGTGCTCGAGAAACGGTTCGTGTCCGAGTAGTTGTGGAAGCCGAGGATCTTCGGGCGCGGCTTGGCGTAGCGCAGGAAGGTCCGGATCGTCCGCACTGTGCGGTTCACGTTCTGCTCGTCGAGGACGTCCAGGGCGACGATCCGCGTGCCGGACGAGCGGAAGACGCTGCGCACGGCCGAGTAGTAGTCGGCGAGGCGCCGCTCCTTGCCACACGTCGGCTGGCCGGCCACGCGACCACGGCGGGCCTGGCAGCGGTTCACCTCGTTCCACACGCCGATCTCCTTGACGTCGGGATAGGCGCGGTGGAACTTCGCGATCTCGCGGCGGTACTCGGCCTTGGAGGGCAGGCGCCGCTCACGGCCGGCGCGGTGGGAGCGCTCGAAGTGGACGAGGATGCGCTGATTGGCGGCACGCGCGCTCTTGATCCACGCGTCGAGCAGGGCCTGGTCGGTCGGCGAGCTCATCACGTCATAGGGCGTGATGTAGCGCGCCGTCCTGATCTTCAGCGGCGCATAGAGCGGGTTGGTGAAGGTCGAGGCCTGCTGGTCTGAGATCGCCGTGGTGTAGGCCTGGCCGCTCGCCGGGACGGCGAGCATGGCGATGAGCAGAGCCAGCGGGAACAGCAGACGGCGTCGCATGGGAACGGGAAACCTCTTTCGTCGTCGGGAGATGCGGCGTCGAACCGGGAGGTTCGTTCGGATGCGCCGGCAGAGGCCTGAGCGCGCATCAAGAGGAAACAGGCTAGCTCCCATGGAGTTTCGCCGCAGCGCGCCGCACTCCTACTCCGTGTGCCGAAACGCACCCACGAAGCCCGACGTGACGACCCGGACGGAGGCCTCCACGCCGTGCGACCGCCCCGGCGCCGGTTAGGGTGCGGCCATGTCCAGCCCCCTCCGCCGTGCGACGCTCGCCGTGGCGGCGATCGGCCTGATCCTCCCCGCCGTCGCGTCGGCGGCGACGACGGACTTCGGTGCCCCCGCGCTCAACATCCTGCCCTCGGGGCAGCTCGGCGCCGTCCCGCCGCCGGCCGGCGCCGACCGCCAGGCGCGGATGTATGACGCCCTGACACCGCGCTTCGACCAGGTGACGAGCGCCGACCTGACCCGCACGTTCAAGCCCGCGCGGTTCGGGACGCGCGGGCAGTGCCCGTGCCGCGTCGAGCGCGTGCCCCGCCGCGGCGTGCGCCTCGTGCGCGACCGGTTCGACGTGCCGCACATCACCGCCCAGCGCGCCGACGACCTCACGTGGGCGACCGGCTGGGTCACCGCCGCCGACCGCGGGCTCCTGATCGAGCGGGCGCGCTACGCCTCGCGCCTCGCCGCCATCGACGCGCCGAACCTCCGCGCGATCGACCTCGTCGCGTCGGGCGCGACGTTCGCGCCCAGCGCCCGGACCGAGCGCGAGATCGCCCGCCAGACGCGCGAGGTCCGCGCCGCCGGGCGCAAGGGCCGGCGGCTCCTGCACGACATCGACGTCTACGTCGCCGGGATCAACGCGCAGCTGCGCCGGTCCGGCAGCGCCGCGCAGCCGTGGACGCGGACCGACGTCTACGCCGCCAACGCGCTCAAGGGCGAAGTCTTCGGCCAGGGCGGGGGCGACGAGGCCCGCCGGTCGGCGTTCCTCTCCGCGCTGCAGGCTCAGCTCGGTCCGCAGAGCGGCCAGCTCGTGTTCGACGACCTGCGCCAGCGCAACGGCCTCGACGATCCCGTGTCGATCGGCGGGACCTTCCCCTACGCCCAGGTCCCGGCGAGCAAGGCCGGCAACGTCGTGATCGACCGCGACAGCCTCGCCGCGTGGGGCTACGGCCCGGGCGGAGGCGCGCCGGGCGCGGCGAGCCCGACGGCCGCCGCCGCCAAGGCGGCGCCCGCGCAGGCGAGCAACGTGCTCATGCTCGCCGGCCGCCGGTCGGTGACCGGGCGCCCGCTCTTCGTCGGCGGCCCTCAGATCGGCTACTCCTACCCCGGGCTCACGCTCGAGATGGACCTCCACGGGCCGGGCATCGACGTGCGCGGCGCGACCGCGCCCGGCTTTCCGGGCTACATCCTCATCGGCCGCGGCGCGGACTTCGCCTGGACGCTGACCTCGGCCGCCGGCGACATCGTCGACCAGTTCGCCGAGACGCTGTGCGGCGGCGACGACGCCCACTACATGTACCGCGGCCGGTGCCGCGCGATGACGACGTTCGACGCCGGCGTGGTGCGCAGCGCCGGCCAGGCCGACCAGCGCGTCACCTTCCTGCGGACCGTCCACGGGCCCGTCGTCGGCTACGGGACGGTGAACGGCCGTCGCGTGGCGATCTCGTCGATGCGCTCCAACTACGGCCGCGACACGCTCGACCAGCTGCCGTTCCAGGACATCGCGCTGGGCCGCGTGCGGTCGGCCTCGGACTTCATCCGGGCCTTCCTCCAGTCGCCGCAGACGTTCAACGCCTTCTACGCCGACGACCGCCACATCGCCACGGTGAGCACCGGCCGGCTGCCCCTGCGCGCGCCGGACGTCGACCCGGGCCTGCCGACGAACGGCGACGGCAGCCGCGAGTGGCGCGGCTTCCTGTCCGACGGCGCGCACCCGCAGCGCACCGACCCGGCCAGCGGGCGCATCGTCAACTGGAACAACCGGATCGCGCGTGGCTTCAACGCCGCCGACAACGTCTGGAACGCGGGAATCAGCCACCGCGTGAACCTGCTCGAGCGCAACCTGGAGGGCCGCCGGCGCCACACGCTCGCGTCGGTCACCGGCGCGATGAACGCCGCCGCGACCCAGGACCTCCGCGCCATCGACGTCGTGCCGACCCTGGCGCGCGTGCTCCGCGGCGGGCCGGCGCCCAACCCCCGCGCGACCCGCATGCTCGAGCTCCTCGAGGCGTGGCGCAAGGCGGGCGGCAGCCGCCTTGACCGCGACGGCGACGGGCGCATCGACGATCCGGGCGCCGCGATCATGGACGCGGCGTGGCCGCGGCTCGCCGACGCCGCGCTCTCGCCGGTCCTCGGCCCGCTCGTCGAGGGCCTCGCCGCGCTCGAGCCGCGCTACGACCAGCCCCCGGGCGGCCAGGCCCGCGGATGGCACTCCTACGTCGTCAAGGACCTGCGCGCCCTGCTCGGCGACCGCCTGCGCTCGCCGTTCCGCGTGCGCTACTGCGGCGCGGGCAACCTCGGCGCGTGCCGCACGGCGCTGTGGGCGACCCTCGACGCCGTCGGCGCCCAGCTCGAGCTCGTCCAGGGCCCGGAGCCCGCCGCCTGGCGCGCGGACGCCAACGCCGAGCGCATCGGCTTCCTGCCCGGGGTCCTGCCCATCACGATCCGGTACACGAACCGCGCGAGCGGCATCCAGCAGGTGGTGTCGTTCCGCGGCCACCGCGGGTCGGAGTGAGGGCGCTCCAGCGCGTCCGCGAGCTCTGCCTCGGGCTGCCCGAGACGAACGAGCGCCCGAGCCACGGTGCGCCGTCGTTCTTCGTGCGCGACAAGCGCTGCTTCGTGATGTTCCACGACGACCATCACGGCGACGGCCGCCTCGCGATCTGGTGCGCCGCGCCCGAGGGCATGCAGCGCGCCCTCGTCGAGGGCGCGCCCGAGCACTACTTCGTCCCGCCCTACGTCGGCCACCGCGGCTGGCTCGGCGTCCGCCTCGACCGCGACCTCGCCTGGGACGAGGTCGCGGGCGCCGTCGAGGACGCGTGGCTGACGGTCGCGCCGAAGCGGCTCGTCGAGGCGTCGGGGCTGGGCGGCTGAGGCGGCCCTAGCGATAGCCGGTCGTGTCCGCCGGCCGTCCCGGGTCCTGCACCTCGACCATGTACCGCCAGCAGTCGGGCCGCGAGCCGTCGACGTCGGTGAAGCCGTAGATCTGCGCCAGCCCGCCGCTGGACAGCGACTGGCCGGTGTGGCGCCGCCGCTCGGGGTCGCCCGCGAGCGCGGCGACGGCCCGGCCGACGAACCGCGGCGACTCGGAGATCGCGAAGTGCGGCTGGGTCTCGAGCGCGTCGCGCCACGTCTCCTCGGTGACGCCGAACGCGTCGAGCATCATCTCCGAGCGCAGCCATCCGGGGGTCAGCGCGACGGCGGTGGCCTCGTGCGGCGCAAGGTCCACGGACTGGGAGAACGCGAGGCGGATGACCGCGGTCTTGGCGAGGTCGTAGAACGGGTTCACGCGGTAGCGCTCGGCGTTGTATCCGGCGGTGCCGTCGGTCATCTCGACCACCAGCCCCCCGGGGTGCCGGATGAGCAGCGGCAGCGCGTGGTGGCTCGTGATGAGGTGCGTGTCGACGGCCAGGCGAAGCAGCCGCAGCCCGGCGGCGAGGTCGTGCTCCCAGACGGGGGTGTCCCACTCGAAGAGCCTCTCGGCGCCCCAGATGTCGTTGACGAGCACGTCGAGGCGCCCCTGCTCGGCGTCGATGCGCCCGACGAGGCCCGCGACCTGCTCGGTCTGGAGGTGGTCCACCTGGACGGCGATGCCGGTGCCGCCGGCCGCCGAGACCTGCTCGGCCGTCTCCTCGATCGTCTCGAGCCGGTCGTACTCCGAGCGCTGCTCCCGGGTGCTGCGACCCGTGCAGTACACGGTCGCGCCGGCCTCGCCCAGCGCGACCGCCGTTCCGCGGCCGGCGCCCCGGGTCGCGCCGGCGACGAGCGCCACCTTGCCCTGAAGCGCGCCGGCCATCCCGCGGACGGCCGCGGCCCTCTAGAGCCCCGGCGAGGCGATCTGCGGCGGGCCCTCGGGGCCCTCGTCGGCCTCCGAGGCGCCGACGAGCACGGCGGGCGTGCGCGAGCCGTCGAGGTCGCGCAGGTGGCGGTCGACCATCCGGGCGCACTGGCGCCCCTCGTTGATCGCCCACACGATGAGCGACTGGCCCCGGCGGGCGTCGCCCGCGGCGAATACGCCGGGGACGGAGGTCTCGTAGGTGCCGGCCTTCACGTTGCCGCGCGGATCCTTCTCCACGCCGAGCTGGTCGACGGGACCGTCGTGCTCGGGGTGCAGGAAGCCCATGGCGAGCAGCACGAGATCGGCCTCGAGCTCGCCCTCGGTGCCCGGCACGGGCTTGAACGGCGGGGCGTCGGCGGCCTGGGCGTAGTGCAGCGCCCGGACGCGGCCGTCCTCGCCGGCGAAGTGCGTCGTGACGACCGAGAAGTCCTGGCGGCCCTTGCCGGTCGCGCGGGCCTCCTCCATCGCGTAGCTGAGGCGGAACTTCTGCGGCCACTGCGGCCACGGCGTGCG
>JAXDHC010000019.1:0-2882 GCA_034664705.1 Solirubrobacteraceae bacterium | reverse complement strand
AACGCGTCCTCGAGCTCGTCGCGCCCGATCGAGAACGACTTGAGCTGGCCCAGGATGTCGGTGAACCAGAACCGGATGAAGCGCACGTCGCGTTCCTCGCAGAGGGCCTTGACGTCGTCGGCGGTCTTGGGCTGGTCGGGCATGGCGTCACCCTAGTGATCACCCCGCGCGATGGCACGGAACGGGCGGCCACCAGGACCGCCGGGCGACCTCCGCGCCCGGAGGACTGGACCGCGGGTCCATCACAGGGAGAGAATGCGGCCCATGCCTGCTCCGTCCTACTCCCACGGCGTCTCCGAGGTCCCGCTCCTGGGCGACACCATCGGCCAGAACCTCGAGCGCACGACCGCCCGCTTCGGCGGCAGCGAGGCGCTCGTGTCCTGTCACCAGGGCGTGCGCCTCACCTACGAGGAGCTCGACGCGGCGGTGAACCGCGTGGCGAGCGGGCTGCTGGCCGCCGGGATCGAGAAGGGGGACCGGATCGGCATC
Source organism: Solirubrobacteraceae bacterium (assembly GCA_034664705.1). GTDB lineage: Bacteria > Actinomycetota > Thermoleophilia > Solirubrobacterales > Solirubrobacteraceae > JAOPZW01. The sequence goes on along the minus strand of JAXDHC010000019.1, from coordinate 2,393 downwards.
TGGGCGCCGAACTGCGCCGAGTGGGTCCTCGTGCAGTTCGCGACCGCGAAGATCGGCGCGATCCTCGTCAACATCAACCCGGCCTACCGGACGCACGAGCTCGAGTACGCGCTGCGCCATTCGGGCGTGCGGATGCTCGTGAGCGCCCAGGCGTTCAAGACGAGCGACTACGTCGCGATGGTGGGCGACGTCCGCGACGGGCTGGCCTCGCTCGAGGCGGTCGTGTTCCTGGAGACCCCGGAGTGGGACGAGCTCGCCGACACGCCGATCGACGACGCGGCGCTGCGCGAGCGCATGGGGGCGCTGGCGTTCGACGACCCGATCAACATCCAGTACACGAGCGGCACGACCGGCTTCCCGAAGGGCGCGACGCTGTCGCACCACAACATCCTCAACAACGGGTTCTTCGTCGGCGAGCTGGTGTCGTACACCGAGGCGGACCGTGTCTGCCTGCCCGTGCCCTTCTACCACTGCTTCGGCATGGTCATGGGCAACCTCGGGGCGGTCACCCACGGCTCGTGCATGGTCATCCCGGCGCCGGCGTTCGAGCCGGCGGCGACGCTCCAGGCCGTCGCCGAGGAGCGCTGCACGTCGCTCTACGGCGTCCCGACGATGTTCATCGGCGAGCTCGAGCATCCCGATTTCGCCTCGTACGACCTGACGTCGCTGCGCACCGGCATCATGGCCGGCTCGCCATGCCCGGTCGAGGTCATGAAGCGCGTGCAGCGCGACATGCACATGAGCGAGGTGGCCATCTGCTACGGGATGACCGAGACCTCGCCGGTCTCGACGCAGACCCGCGCCGACGACTCCCTGGAGCGCCGCGTGTCGACCGTCGGGCGCCCCGGGCCGCACATCGAGGTCAAGATCCTCGACCCCGACACCGGCCGCCTCGTGCCGCGCGGCGAGCCGGGCGAGTTCTGCACGCGCGGCTACAGCGTCATGCTCGGCTACTGGGAGGAGCCCGAGAAGACGGCGGACGCGATCGACCAGGGCCGCTGGATGCACACCGGCGATCTCGCGACCATGGACGACGACGGCTACTGCAACATCGTCGGGCGCATCAAGGACATGGTCATCCGCGGCGGCGAGAACGTCTACCCGCGCGAGGTCGAGGAGTTCCTCTACAACCACCCCGACATCGCCGACGTCCAGGTCGTCGGGGTGCCCGACGCGCGCTACGGCGAGGAGCTGTGCGCGTGGGTCGTGACGCGCGGCGGGGCGGAGCTGACCGAGGACGAGGTCCGCGACTTCTGCCGCGACCGCCTGGCCCACTTCAAGGTCCCCCGCTACGTCGTCTTCACCGACGGCTTCCCGATGACGGTCACCGGCAAGGTGCAGAAGTTCAAGATGCGCGAGGACGCGATCGCACGGCTGGGGCTCGAGGACGCGGCGGCCGTCCGCAGCGCGTGAGGCGCGCCTCGCGGCGGCGGGCCGGGCTCAGAGACGGGCGGCCGGGTGGCGCCGCTCGTCGTCGCGCAGCCAGCGCCGCGCCCAGGACTTGAGCTCGTGGAGGGCGGGCGCGAGCGACTGGCCCATGTCGGTGAGCTCGTAGAGGACCTTCACCGGCGGGCCCGGGTCCACGTGGCGGCTCACGACGCCGCGGCTCTCGAGCTCCTTCATGCGCTCGGAGAGCAGCCGATCGCTCAGCTCGGGGACAGCGTTGGCGATCTCGCTGAAGCGCATCGGCCCGCCGTCGAGCAGCACCGCGACGATCGCGCCCGTCCAGCGGCGGCCGATCATCTCGACCGCCTCGTGGTAGAGCGGGCAGCAGGCGGGTGGCTGATCGGTCCCCCGCCCGGGGGAGTCTCGTGCCGCGGTGGCCCGTGCCTCGGGGCTCATCGCATGGAAGCGTACCGCCGCCCCGGCATGGTGGTCACGCGGCGCGGAGGCGCCGCGAGTCCTCCCACGAGCCGTCGACCGGAACCTCCCCGGCGACGTTCACCATCGCCGTGAAGCTCTCGAGCGCCGTGCACCCGATCGCCTCGAGGATCTGCTCGTCGGTCCAGCCGGCCTCGCGCGCCTCCTCGTGGAGATGCATCGGCGGCCGGGCCTGGCCCTCGACGAGCGCCTTGAGGTAGCGCAGGAGCGCCGCCTCGCGCTCGTCGCGCGAGTCCCACTCGCGGGCGAGCGCGACCTCGTCGAGCCCGAGGCCGGCCTGCCGGGCGGTGCGGCTGTGCGTCGCGATCCCCGGCTCGGAGCGGTAGTGGTCGGCGACGGCGAGCGCGATGCGCTCGATCGTGGGGAGCGTGAGCGTCCCGTGGCGCAGCTCCGAGCGGAACCGCGCGTACGCGCGCAGGACGGCCGGGGAGCCGGCCAGCACGCCGAGGAAGTTCGGCAGCTGGCCCCCGGTCGCGCGCGCGCCGCGCAGGACGGGCATCGAGCCCTCGGGA
>JAXDHC010000018.1:0-4198 GCA_034664705.1 Solirubrobacteraceae bacterium | reverse complement strand
CGCCAGGCCGGCGCGGTTGCGCCGCCGCTGCGCGGCCGTCGCCGCGTCGGCGGCCAGCCGCGCGCCCTGCTCGCGCTCGCCCTGGGCCAGCGCGACGTGCCCGCCGGCGAGCAGCGCGTCGACCTGGCCCATGCCCGGGCCATGGGCGATCGCGCGATCCACGAGCCGCCGGGCCCGGTCCGGCTCGTCGAGCGCGAGCACCCGCGCGAGGCCCGCGAGGGCGGGGACGAGCGCCTGCACGTCGCCCATCGCCTCCGAGCGCCGGGCGGCCTCCTCGTAGGCCGCCCTCGCCAGGGAGACGTCGCCGCGCTCGCGGTAGACGTCGCCCAGCATGCCGAGCGGGTAGGCGAGGTCGCCGGAGCCGAGGCGCTGGGAGACCGCCTTGGCGGCCTCGAGGTCGGCGATCGCCTCCTCGAGCGACCCGAGGCGGAGCCGCGCCTCGCCGCGGTTGGTCAGCGCCAGGGCGCGGAACGACGCGTAGCCGGCGACGTCGGCGAGCCTGATCGCGAGGTCGAGCTCGGCGATCGCGGCCTGGTACTCGCCCTCCTCCAGGTGCCGCGAGCCGCGGTTCGTGCGGATCCGGATGACCTGCAGCACGTCGCCCGAGCGCTCGGCGTGCCGGAGCGCCTGCTCGTAGTGGACCGCGTTGACGGCGCGGTCGCCCTCGAGCGCGGCGAGCATGGCGAGGATCGTGTGCGCCGCGGCCAGCGCGCGGTCGTCGCCGGTCGCGCTCGCCACGGCGAACGCGCGCCGGGCCAGCGGGCCGCACCGTGTCGCGGTGCCGCGGAGCCACAGGGCGCTCGCGTGCCACGCGTGCAGCAGCGCCTCGTCCGGCGTCGGCGGGCCGCCGGCGCGGCCGCGCTCGTAGAACCGCAGCGCCTCGTCGAGCTCGCCCCGCAGGTGGTGGATGAGACCGGTGCGCCACGCGATCTCCGGCGGCAGCGGGCCGTCCCCGGCGGCCGCGCGGTGCAGGCACGCGAGGGCCGCGTCCCAGTCCCCGCGCCGCTTGTGGGACCTGGCGAGCAGCAGCTCGATGTGGCCGTCGCGCATCTCGGGCGGCAGGGCCGCCGCCGCGCGCGCAACGGCGTCACCCGCCCCGCCGCTCACGAGCGCGCGGCCGTGCTCCAGCAGCAGGGCCGCGATCCCGTGGTGATCCGCGACGGCCGTCAGCGACCGCAGGGCGAGCTCCGGCCGGCCGTGGGCGGCGAACCAGGCCGCGGCGCGCCGGTGGAGGCCGGCGAGCTGCTCGCCGCGCAGCGGGAACGCCTCGAGCGCGAAGTCGCGCGCCAGCGCGCCGAGCGCGAACCAGCCGGGGTCAGGCCCGGACTCCACGAACAGCCCGCGGCGGGCGAGCGACCCGAGCAGCTCGGCGGCGTCCGGCATCCCGAGCTCGGCGCACAGGCCGGCGTGGAAGCGCTCGAGCGGCGCCACGAGGCGCACGAGCTCGCGGACCTCCGGCGGCTCGCGCTCGAAGACCTCGTGCGCCAGGTAGGCGAACAGCACGCCCCCGGGGCGGCGCAGGCGCTCGACCGCGGCCGCGCGCTCGGGGCCGGCCAGGCCGCGCATCGCCTCGGTGGCGAGGCGCACGGCGACCGGCCAGCCGCCCGTGGCGTGATGCAGGAGCCCGGCGACGTCCGCGCCACCGGCGCCGAGCGCCTGCTGGAGCAGCGCGCCGACCTCCTCGCGGTCGAAGGCGAGGTCCGAGCCGCCGAGCTCGAGCGCCTGCCCCTGGCCGCGCAGGCGGTCGATCGAGAACGGGACGTCCGTGCGCGACACGAGCACGAGATGCACGCCCGGCGGGGCCTGGCGGCACAGGCCCTCGATGGCGCGCAGCGAGCCCGCGGCGAGGCCGATCTCGTGCAGGTCGTCGAAGACGATCACCAGCGGGCCGCGGATGCGCTCCTGCAGCGCCTCGCACAGCGCCGCCGCGAACGCGTCGGCGCGACCGGGCTCGTCGGCGTCGGCGACCGGGCCGTCGCCGCCGTTGGGCCCGCCGGCCACGTCGAGCGGCAGGTCGGGGACCTGGCGCCGCAGCGCCTCGACCACGCCCCGCGACAGCGCGGACAGGCCCGCGTCCTCGGCGCCGAGCGTGTACCAGGCCATCGCGCGCCCCTGTCCCCACGCGGCGACGAGCGTCGACTTGCCGAAGCCCGCCCCGGCGATCACCGTGGTCAGGCGGCGCCCGTTCGCGCCGTCCAGGCGCGCCCGCAGGTGCTCGCGCGGGAGGCAGGCCGAGGCCAGCGGCGGAGGCAGCACCTTCGCCCGCAACGTCACGGCCCACCCCCGGCGTCTCGCCCCACGTGCGCGAGTATCGCTGGTCGGGCGGCGGCGAGGAAGGTGCGTCACCGCACGATGTGCAGCCCCATCCACCTGGGCAGCGCGGCGAAGGCCCGGACGAGCGGGCCCGGACGGCGCCCGTCCTGCTCGGCGGCCTCCTTCGCCACGATCGCCCGGCGGATCGCCGCGGCGCCGGCGACGCGCAGCGGCTCGGGCGGCACGCGGTGCACGGGCGGGTCGACGATCGCCAGCGCGGCGGCGGCGTCGCGGCGGCCGAGCGTGAGGGCGGCCAGCGCGCGTCCGGCGAGGTGCGAGGGGCCGACGCCGCTGCCGGTGAATCCGAACGCCGCGTGAGCGCGGCCGCCCGGGAGCGTCACCACCGACGGCAGGTGGGTGGGCGACACGTCGACGGGGCCGCCCCAGGCGTGCGCGAGCGGCCGGCCGCGCAGGACCGGGAAGAACCGCACGAGGTCCTCGCGGATCCGCGCGATCACCTCGGGATCGACCTCCATGCGCCCGCCCGGGCGCGCGCCGGCGGCCATGCGCCCGCCCGCCCACCCGAAGAGGATCCGCCCGTCGGGCGTCGTGCGCAGGTAGTGCAGCTGCGTCCGCCCTTCGCTGATCGCCTCGCCCCCGGTCCAGCCCAGCGCCTCGACGACGTCCGGCACGGGCTCGGTGAGCACGATGTGCGACGAGGAGACGGTCAGGCGCCGGCGCAGCGGCCGCAGCGCGCCGGTGGCCGGCCCGGCCGCGACGATCGCCGACGCGGCGCGGACGCGGCCGCCGTCCGTGCGCGCCACTGCGCCCTCGAGCGCCCGGACGCGGGAGCGCTCGAAGATCGTCACGCCGCGGCCACGCAGGCGCTCGCGCAGCCCGAACGCCAGCCGCGCGGGCTGCACGGTGGCCCCGACGCGCACCGCCAGGCCGCCGCGCAGCAGCGGCGACGCGCACCGGGCGCGCACCTCCTCGCCGGTCAGCGCGACGACCTCCTCGCCGTCGACCGCTGCCGCGTACTTGCCCTCCTGCCCCGGTCCGGCGGCGACCACGAGATGCGGCGCGGCCCGGTACCACGCGTCGACGCCCTCGGCCTCGCACCAGGCCCCGATCGCGCGCACCGAATCGGCCGCCGCGGCGGCCAGATCGTCCGCCGCCTGGGCGCCGAAGCGCTCGGTCAGTCTCGGGCGGCTGAGGTACAGCGACTGCACGAAGCCGCCGTTGCGCCCGCTCGGGCCGAACCCGCAGCGGTCGGCCTCCAGCAGGACGACGCGGCCGCCGGGCTCGGCCTCGATCGCGTGCCAGGCCGCCCAGAGCCCCGTGTAGCCGCCGCCGACGATCACGACGTCGGCGTCGACGTCGCCGGCCAGCGGCGGCAGGGCCGGTGGCGGACCGGCCTCGGCGATCCACCAGCCGTGGGCGTCGTGGACCATCAGGGGCCGGGCGGCGGAGCCGGGCGTTCGGTCGCCGGCTCGTCGGGCGTCTGTGGCACGAGCCCGCCGGCGGCCGTCGGCGCCGGATCGGCCGGCGTGCCGCCGGCCGTGGGCGCGGCGAGCGACGGCCGATGGCCCAGGCGCCCGAGCTCGGAGATGTCGCGGCCGAACACCAGGCCGAGGTTCCAGTCCACCAGCAGACGCGTCTTGCGCCGGACGCCCGGCATCATCGCGAGGTGATAGCTGCGGGCGAGGATCCACGCGGGCGTCCCGCGCCACTTGACGCCGAACGTGCTCGCCACGGCCTGGCGCTGGCCCATGTCCACGAAGACCCCCTTCGTCCTGTACGTGAACGGGCGCACCGAGCCGGTCCCGAGCGACGCGGCGCCGTTGCGCGCGACGCGCCGCCCCTGGCGGATGGCGTGCTGGGCCGTCGGCGGCGTGGGGCCCTGACCCTTCTTGGCGGGATCGGGGACCGCAGCGGCGTCGCCGAT
>JAXDHC010000017.1:0-3433 GCA_034664705.1 Solirubrobacteraceae bacterium | reverse complement strand
GCGTCCTGGACAACATCCTCGGCGGCACGTCGTCGTCGCGGCTGTTCCAGGAGGTCCGCGAGAAGCGCGGCCTCGCGTACAACGTCTACTCGTTCCAGTCGATGTACGCGGGCACGGGGCAGGTCGGGCTCTACCTCGGCACGCGACCCGACACCGTCGGGCGCGCGATGGGCGTCGTCGCCGACGAGCTCGAGCGCCTGCGCCAGGACCCGGCGAGCGCCGACGAGCTCGCGCGCTCCAAGGAGAACGTCAAGGGACGCGTCGTGCTGTCGCTCGAGTCGACCGCCGCGCGCATGAACCGCCTCGGCGCGTCGGTCCTCGCCGACATGCCCCTGCTGACCGTCGACGAGGTCATCGAGCGCATCGACGCCGTCACGCTCGACGACGTCGCCGGGCTCGCCCGTGAGCTCTTCGCCGGCGAGCGCCTGAGCGCCGCCGGCATCGGCGCCGACGCGGCGTCGTTCCGCCGGGCGCTCGAGCCGGTCTCCCCGCACCTCGTCGAGGAGATCGCCGCGTGAGCGGCGGCTCGCGCCCGCTGCGCGTCGGCGTGGCGGGCGCCGCGGGGCGGATGGGCCAGGCCGTCTGCGCCGCCGTCGAGGGCGCGGACGACATGACGCTCGCCGGGCGCGCCGACCCATCGCTCGACACGACGCTGGCCGACATCCTCGGCGACGTCGACGTCGTCGTGGACTTCACGATCCCGGACACGGCGCTGGACAACGCGCTGCAGTGCGTGCGCGCCGGGGTGCACGTGGTCGTCGGGACGACGGGGTGGGACCCGTCGCCGCTGCGCGAGGAGTTCGGCGCCACTCCACCCGCCAACGTCTTCATCGCCCCGAACTTCGCGATCGGGGCCGTCCTGATGATGCAGTTCGCCCGCGAGGCGTCGCGCCACATGGCGCGCGCGGAGATCATCGAGCTGCACCATGACCGCAAGGTCGACGCCCCGAGCGGGACCGCCGCGCGCACCGCGGAGCTCATGGAGGGCGACGTGCCGATCCACTCGGTGCGCCTGCCCGGGCTCGTCGCCCACCAGGAGGTCATCCTCGGCGACGTCGGCCAGACGCTCACCATCCGCCACGACTCGACCGACCGCACGTCGTTCATGCCGGGCGTGCTGCTCGCCGTCCGCAAGGTGGGCTCCCTCCGGGAGTCGCCCGTCGTGGGCCTCGAGCACCTGCTGTAGGCCGGCGGTTGGCGGGACGGGGCGTTGTGGGCGTTCTGGTGGCCGTGACCGACCACGCCGTCGAGCGCTTTCGCCAGCGGGTCGGCGGCCGCTCGGGCGAGGTCGACGCCCGGCCGGAGATCATCCGGCGCGTCGCGTCGGCGTGGGCGGCCGGACGCGTGAGCGACGAGCCGCCGTCCGGCGCGTCCGGCGCCCGCGGCTCGGTCTACGTCCGCGACCTGCTGGACCGCTCGCTCGTCTTCGTCTGCCGCCACGACCGCTCCTCGCGCGAGGTGGTCGTCATCACCCTCTGGGAGCAGGAGGGCGGCCCGGCCGCGCCGCGGGTGCCGCGGCGCTACACCGACGCGCTGGAGCGCCGCGACCGGCGGTCGGGCGCCTGACGCCCCAGCCCGGGGCGCGGTTGCCCGCGTGTGCCCGTGGCGATACCTTCGTTCGTGTCAGCAGGCACGAGCGAACCCCCGGAGGCAGGGCATGCCGGTCAGGACCCATCTCCTCGTCGTCGCCAACCAGACGGTGGACTCGCCCGAGCTCGCCGCCGCGCTCGCCGAGCGCGCCGCGCAGACCCCCATCCACGTGACGCTGCTGGCACCCGTGCTGTGGTCCGAGCGCGACGCCGCCCGCCGCCGGGTCGACGCGACGGTGGAGCACCTGCGCGGAAGCGGCATCGAGGCCGAGGGCCTGCTCGGCGACGGCGACCCCGTGGTCGCCGTCCAGGAGGTGTGGAACCCGGGCCGCTTCGACGAGGTGGTCGTTTCCACGTTCGCGACCGGTGCGTCGCGCTGGATGCAGATCGACCTGCCCCACCGGGTCGCCAAGCTCACGCACTGCACCGTGCGTCATGTGGAGAGCCGCGCGCCGGCGCAGCCGGTGCCGCCGACGCCGAAGGCGCCGCCCCGCGGCCTGTTCGAGTCCGCGCTCGGCCTCCTGCGCACCGGCACCCGCGGAGACACCGCCTAGCGCCACCGGCGGCCGGCCTCGATCAGCGCGGCATCGCGCGCGCGAGCGGCGCGCGCTGGTCGCGCATGATCGCGGCCTGCACGTGATGCAGGCGTCCGGCGTCGTCGCGGCCGCCGGGAGCGCGCTCGCCGCCGCAGGGCCCACGGTTTCGGTGACCCTCGCCGGCTGGGCGCTGTTCGGCCTCGGACTGGCCGCGATGGCGCCGGCCGTCCTCGGCGCCGCCGCGGAGGACCCGCGCCTGCCGCCGTCCGCGGCCATCGCGGCCGTGACGGCGGTCGGCTACCCGGGCTCCTTCAGCGCGGCGCCGGCCGTCGGCGCGCTCGCGGAGTCGTCGTGCTCGGCCGCCGGGTCTAGACGTCAGACGGCGGCGACCTCGCTGACCTGCGTGAGCCGGATGTGGTTGCCGGACGGGTCGCGGAAGGCCGCATCGATCCCGTACGGGCGCTCCTCCGGCTCCTCGGTGAACTCCACGCCGCGGCCGCGCAGCTCGTCGTAGGAGGCCCGGCAGTCGCCGGTCGTCAGGAAGACGGTGCCGGCGAAGCCCTTCGCCATCAGGGCGCGGACCTGCTCGGCGGTGTCGGCGTCCATGACGGGCGGACCCGGGATCGCCATCAGCACGATGGCGATGTCGGGCTGCCCGGGCGGCCCGACGGTGAGCCAGCGGAAGTCGCCCATCTCGGGCATCGTCACGTCCGCGCGAAGCTCCATGCCGAGCTTGTCGGTGTAGAACGCGAGCGCCTCGTCCTGGTCGTGCACCCACAGCTGCGTGGTGGCGAGCCTGATCATCGTGGCCTCCTGGAAGGATGGAACGGTCGCTCGCGAGGCTAGGCGGGCGTTGCGCCGCTGTCTTCTCGAAATGTGCGGCGTTGCGGGCGCCCGTAGGCGTGCACGACGCACATCGGGACGCGCGCGTGCGAGGCCGCCGGCGGGAACCTCGCGCGGTAGGCCGTGGGCGACAACCCGTACATCCGCGAGAAGCTCGTCGTGAACGACCCGAGGCTCCGCAGGCCGACCGAGAAGCAGACGTCGGCCACCGAGCGGTCGGTCGTGCGCAGCAGCGCGCCGGCGCGCTCCAGGCGCCGGGTGAGCAGGTAGGCGTGCGGCGACTCGCCGAAGGCACGGCGGAACTCGCGGCTGAAGTGGGCGCGCGACAGGCCCGCGGCGGCGGCGAGATCGGCGACGCCCGCGCGCTGCGCATGGCGCTGCCGCGCACCGACGCCGCGCGCCGCCACACGCGCCTCACCGCGCTCGTGGCCGGCCCGTAGCGTTCCGGCAGGCGATGGTGCGGTC
>JAXDHC010000016.1:0-10421 GCA_034664705.1 Solirubrobacteraceae bacterium | reverse complement strand
CGATCCCGGCCCTCGTCCACAAGGCGCTGCACGGCACGCCGATGGTCCTGACCGAGCACGGCGTCTACGTCCGCGAGTCCTACCTCGCCGCCGCGCGGGGCGGGGCGTCGCCGGGGACGCGCTTCTTCGCCACCCGGCTGGCCCGCGGGCTCGCCCGCGCCGCGTACGCCGCGGCGGACGTGGTGTCGCCCGTGACGGATGCCAACGCGCTCTGGGAGCAGGGCCTCGGCATCGACCCGGCCAAGATCCACGTCCTCTACAACGGGCTGGCGTCGCCCGACGAGCCCGTCGCCCCGCCGCGCGCCCGCACCGTCGTGTCCGTCGGGCGCATCGACCCGCTCAAGGACGTCCACACGATGCTGCGCGTCGCGCGCGAGACGCTGCGCCACGTGCCCGACGCGACCTTCCTGCACTACGGGCCGGTCACCGAGGGCGAGGGCGACTACGGGCGGTCGTGCGAGGCGCTCCACGCCCAGCTCGGGCTCGGGGACCGCTTCCGCTTCATGGGCCGCACCACCGATCCGAACGGCGCCGTGCGCTCCGCCGACGTCGTGCTCATGACGAGCATCTCGGAGGGACTGCCGATCGCGATCCTCGAGGCCATGGGCCAGGGCCGCCCGGTCGTCGCCACCGGCGTCGGCGGAGTGCCGGACGTCGTCAAGGGCTGCGGGTTCGTGACGCCCCCCGGCGACGTCATGGGCCTGTCGATGGGGATCACGACGCTCCTGCGCAACCCCGACCTCGCGTGGCGCCTCGGCCGCCGCGGCAACCGCCGTCTCGCGCGGGTCTTCAGCGAGGACGCGTGCCTGCAGGGCTATCGGGAGCTCCTGTTCGCGGTGGCCCACGGCGAGCCCGCCGCGGCGCCGGTGCTGCGGCGCGAGCGGATGGCCGCATGACGCCGGCGACGCTCGATCCGACGCACGCGCGGAGCATCGTCGAGGCCCGCCTCGGCCGCGAGCCGCAGGACATGCTGGAGGCGGCGGTCGCGCTCGAGGCGTGGGCGGGCGTGCCGGCCGGCGACGCGCTCGCCACGGCGGGCGCCATGATGCGTGCCGGCGATCCGGAGTCGCAGCCGAGCGCCGGCCGCCTGCCGCGGGCGGCGGCGCGGCAGGGGCTCGCCATGGAGGCGATCTCGTTCGCCATCGCGGTGATCGCGATCGCCTGCTGGGCGGCCCCCCTGAGCCGCAGCCTGGGCCAGGACGTCGTGGAACGCGCGCTCGTCTGCGCGCTGCCGATGACGCTGGCCCTGCAGTGGGGCCTGGCCAGCCGCTTCCTCAGCCGCCCCGACGGACTCGCCCACCTCGGCCGCCGGCCGTGGACGGTCGTCCTCGCGGCGCTCGCGCTCGTCGCGGTGCCCAGCGCCGTCCTGGGCCTGAGCGGTGTCGTCGCCGGCCTGCTCACCGTGACGTGGACCGGCGGCGCGATCCTCATCCGCCGCCGCTGGGCGCCCGCCTACGCCGCGCTCGTGGTGCTCGCCGGCGCCGCGATGCTCGCCGGCCTCCTGGCGCCGCTCGTGCTCGGCGCCACGGCCGCGATCGCCGCCGCCGGCGTCGCCGCGGCCCTGCGCGCGCGGACCCTCGTCCCCGCCCAGTCGCCGGGCCGCTGGACGCGCGCCCTCGCCGCGGCGGTCATCGGCGCGGGGCTCGGCGCCCTGCTCGTGGCCGACCGCAGCGTCGACTGGACCGTCGGCTCCATGCCGGCGATCGCCCTGCTGCCGTCCAGCCTGGCGAGCTTCTGGGGCGGCCGGCACCTGTGGCGCTTCCAGCAGGCGATCCCCGAGGCGCTCTCGGGCGTCGCCGTGGCCGACACCGGCGCGCGCGGCCTCGCGCGCCGTCCGATGGCGGTGCTCCTCGGCGCCGTGGCGCGCCTCGTGCTCCTCACCGCGGCGCTGTCGCTCATCGTGCTCGCCGTGGCGTCGCTGTTCGAGCTGCGCACGAGCGGCGAGAGCGTGCTGGTCGGCTTCGGCCTCGTCGCGCTGGCCACGATGTTCGTCGGCCTGCTCGAGTCGGTGGGCCGCGCGCCGTGGGCCATCGCCGCCGTCGTCGCGGGCGTCGCGGGCGAGGCCGTCGCGCCGCCCGAGCTCGCCTCGATGCCGGGCGGCCGCCTCATCCTCGGCGCGTCGATCGCGGTGGTCGTCGTGCTGCCGATGGTCGTCGCGGTGCTCGCCCGGCCCGCGCTCACGCTCGCGACCTCCATCGGGATCCGGTGAGCCGCGCGGGCTCCTCGCGCGGATCGAGACGGAGATGGCTGGGCGGCCTTCTGGCGCTGGCGATCGTCGCGGCGGTCGTCGCCGTGGCGACCGCGGGGACGATGCAGAGCCCCGGTGAGGCGCCCTGCCGCAGCGCGCTGATCCCGGCCTACCTGACGCCGGACGGTCTGCAGCGGATCGCCGACCGTCCGGTCCGGGGGCGCGTCGTGATCGTCAACCCGTCCAACGGCCCGGGCACGGAGGAGCAGGCGGCGTACCGCCGGGCGGTGGGGGCGCTCCAGCGCTCCGGCACGCGCGTGCTGGGCTACGTCCACACGAGCTACGGCGCCCGGCCGGAGGCCGACGTGAAGGCGGACATCGACCGCTACCGCACCTGGTACGGCGTCGACGGCGTGTTCCTCGACGAGGCGGCGCGCACGGCCGATCAGCTGGACTACTACCGAGCGATCCACGACGACGTGCGGGCGGCCGGCGAGACGGTGCTCGCCCTGAACCCCGGCGTCGTGCCGGCGCGCGGGTACTTCGACATCGCCGACATCGTCGTGACCTTCGAGGGCGCCGCCACCGACTACGCCGCGGCGGTGCGCCGGACGCCCGACTGGGTCCGCGCGCTGCCGGCCGGCCGCGTCGCCCACCTCGTCCACGGCGCCACGCGCGAGCAGGCGCGGCAGGCCGTGGCCGCGGCCCCGGACGCGGGCTATGTCTACGCGACGAGCGGGGCGATGCCCGACCCGTGGAGCACGCTTCCCGCCTACCTCGACGAGGAGGAGGCGCAGCTCGCGGCGTGCTCGTGAGCGGCCGCGGACGGGCTCAGAAGCAGGGCTCGCGCCACGCGCCGAGCTCGAGGCGCTTGCGCATCGACATGAAGCCGAGCTGACGCGCCCGCGCGCAGAACGCGTCGGGGCCCAGCTCGTACTCCACCGTGAAGACCGCCTTGCGCGCGCGGACGAACGGCAGCAGGCGGTCGCACTCGTCGTACTGGAAGCACTGCTCGTTCAGCGCCCAGTCGAAGTGCGGCTCGAGCGCGCGGACCTGGTCGAGGTCGTTCTTCAGGCCGATCGACAGCCCGCGCGCGTGGGCGGCGCGGGCGAGGAAGCGGTTGTACGCCAGCTGGTGCGCGGCGGTGAGCGGGAAGCCGCTCTCGTTCGCGTAGCCGTCGACGTTGTCGGCCTCGACGCCGTCGAAGCCCTTCCGGCGGCACAGGTCGAGGCGGCGCTCCATGATCGGGCGCAGGACGTCGAGGCGCCGGATGTCCAGCCAGCGCTCGCCCGGCCACCCCTCGAGCGGTCGTCCGAGGACGGACGCCGGGAAGCGCGCGGAGTCCGGCCGGCCGCGCTCGTACGACCCGGCGCTCAGGTAGCAGACGACCTTCCGTCGCTGGGCGTGCAGCGAGGCGACGACGCGGGCGGAGGTGTCGAAGAGGTCGACGTCGTACATCTGCGCCGGCACCGAGAGGTCGAGCGGCCCCGAGAGCTGCCACTGCCACGTCGTGCGCGGGCTGGGGCGCCAGATGCGGCGCGGTCGCTGCGCGCGGGTCCGGTCCGGCTGGGCGGCCGCGCCCGCGCGGGGCTCCGCCGGGACGGCCACACGCGGGCTCACCGGCGGCTCGGACGGGCCGATCCGCCCGGCGGCCGACGCGGTCAGCGCCACGATCGCGAGGGGCGCGATCACGGCGGCGGCTGGGCGCAGGAGGCGGCGGAAGATCATCACGGGCAGGGCGGGCGGCGCGTCGCACCGGCCGCGGCCTGCGCGATCGGCGTCGCTCGAAGCCTAGCCAACCTCCCTCCGGCGGTCCCCCGGTCCCGGCCCCCGCGGAAGCGCCCGAGCGCTCCTAGCCGGGGGCGGAGGCGACGCCGTCCCCGGCGCGGGCGGCCGCGACGGCGGCCTCCGCCTCGGCGACGATCTGCGCGGCGGTCGCGGCGGCGTCGAACGCGCGCACCCCGACCGCCGCCTCGACCGGACGCCCGGCCGCGCCCGCGACGCCGCGCGCGGCGTCGCGCACGTCGTCCGCCACGGCTGCCGCCTCCTCGGCGCCGGCGTTGACGACGATGGCGGCGAGGCGGCCGTCGCCCGCGGCCACCAGCACGTCGGATCGCCGCAGCCGGCGGCGGATCGCGCCCGCCACGCCGGCGAGCGCGCGCCGGCGCGCGACGGCGTCGTCGCCGTCGAGATCGTCGAGCTCGACGATCAGCAGCGCGGCGCGCTCCTCGTAGCGGGCGCACCGTGCGAGCTGCGCGTCGAGCACACGGCGCAGGAGCTGTCCGTCCACCGCCACCGCGCCGTCGCTGCGCGCGGCGTCCTCGACGCGGATCACGATCTCGCGCAGGTCGCCGTCCTGGCGGATCGACGACACGCTCAGCTGCGCGCTCAGCACGCGCCCGTCCGCGGCGACGAGGCGGCGCGCGAGGCGCACCGCGGCGTCCTCGTGAGCGGGCGGCACGAGCCGGTCCTCGCCCGAGAGGAGGTCGTCGGGGTGGCTGACGTCGTCGAGCGTGAGCCCGATCAGCGCGTTGCGCGGCAGTTCGAGAAGGCGCGCGAACGCGGCGTTGACCTCCAGCAGGCGCCCCTCCGGCGACGCGAGCGCCATGCCGCCCGGCGCCTGGTCGAACACTGCGCGGAAGCGGGCGTCGGCCTCGTCCCGCGCCGACTCGGCGCGGCGCCGGCCGACGACGGCGTCGAGGCGGACCAGCAGGGTCTCGGCGAACGGCAGGATCGCGTAGTCGTCGCTCGTCCCACGGACCAGTGCCTGCGCGTGCGCGGGATCGGCGGCGAGCACGACGACGGGCACGCCGTCGAGCGCCGGGCCGCGCAGCGCGTCGAGGGCGGCCTCGCCGCCGGCGCCGCCCACGTCGACCACGATCGCGTCGATCGCCGTCGTGGCGGCGGTCGCCGCGGCGTCCTCGGCGGTGGTCGCCAGCCGGACGTCGTAGTCCTCGCCGAGCAGCTCCTCCAGGTAGGCGCCGAGCGTCTCCCGCTGCTCGACGAGCAGCAGGCGCGGGAGCTGCTCCCCGGCTGCGCGAGGCTGCGCGCCCGTCCGGCGGTCCCGGGCGCGGAGGTCGACGCGCAGCGCCTCGATCGCCGCGCGCTCGTGCTCGGCGACGTCGAGCGCGGGCTGCGCGGCGCCGTCGGCGGACGGCTCGTGGGAGAGCTCCACGACGAACAGCGCGCCGCCCTCGGGCGCATCGTCGATGTGGACCGTGCCGCCGAGCAGGGTCACGAGCTCGCGGACGATGGCGAGTCCCAGGCCGCTGCCGCCCGGACGCCGGTGGTCGGCGCCGCCGACCTGGTGGAAGCGCTCGAAGACGGCCTCGCGGTCTGCGGGCGGCACGCCGGGGCCCGAGTCGGCCACCTCGAGGCGCAGGCGGCCGTCCTGGGCCGCCAGCGAGCAGCGGACGATCCCCCCGCGCGGCGCGTACCGCACGGCGTTGGCGAGCAGGTTCGTGACGACGGTGAGCAGCTTCACGTCGTCGACGCGCGCGGGCACCCGCCCGGGCGTGCGCAGGACGAGCCGCTGGTCGCGCTCCTCCAGGAGGCTCGAGAAGCCGGTCGCCGCCTCGCGCACGAGCCACGCCACGTCGCACGGGATCGGGTCCACCGTCACGCGGCCGGAGTCCATGCGCGCGGCCTGCAGCAGGTCGTCGACGTGCTTGAGCAGGCCGTAGGCGCTGCCGCGGATCCGCCTGAGGTCGCGCTCCTGCGCCGGTGTGACGTCGGGCGAGGCGAGCAGGCGGCCCGAGAGCCCGAGCATGATCGACAGCGGCGTCTTCAGCTCGTGGCCGGCATCCGCGACGAGCGCGCCACGCCGCGCCTCGGCAAGGCGCATGCGCCGGGCGAAGCGGTCCAGCTCGGGATTGTCGTCAGGGGACACCGGCGTGTCGGCCACCCGTGGCCCGCCACTCGGGAACCGGCGCGGGTTCGTGGTGGCCGCAGTTAGGGTACCCAAACGCAGACATGGACAAAGGCGCGGAGTGCATGCCTTTACCCAATGTTGACGGCCGACGGGGTAGGAACCTACCTAGCACGAACCTGCCGGACCCGTCAGAATAGGGATGGGACGAGCGCTCCGCTGGCGCTCGTGCCGGGGGTAGTACGGGGGCCTTCGGGCCCTTGGGGGTTGGAAAACAAGGGGGTTACAAACCATGCGGCACCTGCCGACGGAGTCGGAGGGCGACCGTGCTCATGATCCGCTGCGCGTGATCGTCGCCGACGACGATCCGCTGGCGCGACGCGTCGTGCGCGACGCGCTGGAGGCCGGGGGGATCGTCGTGATCGCGGAGGCGGCCACCGGTCGCGAAGCGGTCGAGCTGAGTCTCTACTACAAGCCGGATGTCGTCCTGATGGACCTCGTGATGCCCGATGGGGACGGCATCCAGGCGACGCGGCGCATCCTCGCCGAGGAGCCTGACGTCGAGGTCGTCATCCTCACGGCGACGGACGACGACGACGTCGGGCTGGCCGGCCTGCGGGCCGGCGCGTCGGGCTTTCTCTGCAAGCGCGTCGGCGTCGACGCGCTGCCGCGCGCGCTGCGCGGCGCGGTCGCCGGCGAGGCGGTCGTCTCGCGGCGCCTCACGATGCGCCTCGTCGACTCGATGCGCAAGGTGTCGCCCGACGGCGCGGGCATCCGCCCGGTGCGCAGCCCGCTGACGCCGCGCGAGTGGGAGGTCCTCGACCTCCTGTGCGCCGGTCAGTCGACGGACGGCATCGCCGAGGCGCTCGTCCTGTCCTCCGAGACCGTGCGCTCGCACATCAAGAACCTGCTGCGGAAGCTCGGCGTGAGCTCGCGCCAGGCGGCGGTCGAGGAGGCCCGGCGCATGCGCGCCGGCCTCGCGCTCGTCGACGGCGAGGGCATGGCCACGCACGCCGCGGCGGCGTGAGCGCTCGCGTGGCGCCATCCGCCGGTGGCGGAGGCGCCGCGCATGCCTCGGCCGACGAGCTGCTCGACGCCTTCGCGGCGCGGACGGCCCATACGCTGGGCGCCGGGGTCGGCGTCGCCGGCGGCTACGCCAGCCTGCTGCGCGAGCAGCACGCCGAGCGCCTCGACGCCGACGGCCTCGAGGCGCTGGGCGGGCTCGAGGGCGGCCTCGGCCGTCTGCGGCTGGTCGTCGAGGACCTGCTCGAGCTCTCCGCGCTGGCCACGCGCGAGCTCAGCGTCGAGCCGGTCGACACCGCGGCCGCGGTGGCGGCGGCGACCGTCGGGCTGCGCGCGCCGCTGCGGGCCGCGCGGGTCCAGCTGGAGGTCGGCGCCCTGCCCGCGGTCGTCGGCGACCCCGCCCTGGTCGAGCGCCTCTTCCATCACCTCATCCGCGGCGCCGTGGCGGCCATCGGCCGCGGACCCGGCCGCGTCGCCGTCACGGGCCGGCCGCGCGGCGCCGGAGTCCACCTCGAGGTCGCCGACGACGGCGCGCCCCTCGGGCCGGAAGGCGCCGAGGGGCTGTTCGCGCCGTTCGCCGCGCCGCGTGGCGGCGGGCCGCTCGTCGGCGCCGGCGTCAGCATGGCGATCTGCCGACGCATCGCGGAGCGACACGGCGGCTCTGTGTCGGCGCGCGCGGGCGAGCGCGCGGGCGCGACCGTCGTCGTCGTGCTGGCGGGGGCGGCATGACGGGCGTCCTCGTCTGCGACGACGCGCCGGACATGCGCGACCTGCTGCGCGAGGTGCTCGACGCGGACCCCGTGCTGCACGTCGTGGGCGAGGCCGGCGACGGCGCGGACACGCTGCGCCTCGCCGAGGCCCTGCAGCCGGACGTCGTGCTGCTCGACATCGGGATGCCGGGGCCCGAGCCGGGCGACGTCGTCAGCGGCGTGCGCCGCGCCGCGCCCGGGGCCGCCATCGTCGTGCTCTCGGGCTACGGGGCCGAGCACCTGAGCGGCCCGGCCGCCGCCGCGATCACGGCGCACCTGCCGAAGACCACCGACCTCGACGCGCTGCGCCGCACGCTGCGCGAGGCCGGCGCCGGGCGCCGGCGCCCCGCGTAGGCGCCCGCGCTACTCCTCGCCGTCGCCGTCGCCGTCGCCGTCGCCGTCGCCGTCGCCCTCCGCCCGCTCGTCGCGGAAGCGCCGCTGCGACTCCTGGATCACCTCGATCGCCTGCTCGCGCGGGAACCAGCCGTCCACCTTCACGGCGATGCCCTCGGGCTGCTTGTAGATCGAGAAGAAGTGCGAGATCTCGTCGCGCAGCGGCTCCGGCACGTCCTCGACCTGGTCCATGTGGTTCCAGTTCGGGTCGTGCTCGGGCACGCAGACGACCTTGTCGTCCACGCCCTTGTCGTCGCGCATCCGGAACAGCGCGATGACCTTCACCGGGATGACACAGCCCGGGAACGTCGGCTCGCTCACGCAGACCATGGCGTCGAGCGGGTCACCGTCCTCGCCGAGCGTCTCGGGGATGAACCCGTAGTCGGTCGGATAGACGACCGAGGAGAACAGGAAGCGGTCGAGCTTGATCGCGCCGAGCTCCTCGTCCCATTCGTACTTGTTCCGGCTGCCCTTCGGAATCTCGACGAGGCAGTGGAAGCTCTCGGACATGGGGCTGCGTGATACTACGCCGCCGTGACCTCTGACATCGACCGCCTGAGCATCGACACGATCCGGACGCTGGCCATGGACGCCGTCCAGGCCGCGAACTCCGGCCACCCCGGAATGCCGATGGCGATGGCGCCCGCGGCGTACCTCCTGTTCCAGCGCATCATGGAGCACAACCCGCGCGATCCGCAGTGGCCGGACCGCGACCGGTTCGTGCTCAGCGCCGGCCACGGATCCATGCTGCTGTACGCGTGCCTGCACCTGTCCGGCTACGACCTTCCGCTGGAGGAGCTCAAGCGCTTCCGCCAGTGGGGCTCGCTGACGCCGGGCCATCCCGAGCGCGACCGCGTGCACGTCACGCCGGGCGTCGAGGTGACGACCGGCCCGCTCGGGCAGGGCTTCGCCAACGGCGTCGGCATGGCGATGGCCGAGCGCTTCCTGCGCGAGCGCTACGGCCGCGAGGTCCAGGACCACCGCGTCTTCGCGATCTGCTCCGACGGCGACCTGATGGAGGGCGTCGCCGCCGAGGCGGCGTCCCTGGCCGGGCACCTCGGCCTCGGCCGGATCGTCTACCTCTACGACGACAACCGCATCACGCTCGACGGGCCGTCGGACTGGAGCTACGCGGGCGAGGACGTCACGAAGCGCTTCGAGGCCTATCGCTGGCACGTCGAGATGGTCGAGGACGCCAACGACCTCGGCGCGCTCGACGTCGCCATCGACCGCGCCATGCGCGAGGAGGAGCGCCCGTCGCTCATCCGCGTGCGGTCGATCATCGGCTGGCCGTCGCCGAACAAGCAGAACACGAGCAAGGCGCACGGCGCGGCGCTCGGCGAGGACGAGGTCCGCGCGACGAAGGAGGTGCTCGGCTGGGATCCCGACGCGCACTTCCTCGTGCCCGACGAGGTCCGGGAGCACTTCAGCGCCGCGTCGCGCGGCGGCGCCCTTCAGGGCGAGTGGGAGCGGCGGTTCCGGGAGTGGCGCGAGGCGCATCCCGAGCTCGCCGCCGAGTGGGACGCCGCATGGGCCGGGCGCCCGCTGCCCGGGGTCGCGGACGCGCTGAGCGCCATCGACTGGGGCAAGGACAAGCTCGCCACCCGCGTGGCCGGCCAGAAGGCGATGGCCGCCTTCGCGCCGCACGTGCCGACGATGGTCGGCGGCGCCGCCGACCTCAGCGAGTCGACGAAGACCGAGTTCCCCGGCGGCGACGACGAGCGCTACACGCGCGACCACGCGGGCCGCAACGTGTTCTTCGGCGTCCGCGAGCACGGGATGGGGTCGGCCGTGAACGGCCTCGCGGCCCATGGCGGGATCGTGCGCCCCTACGGCTCGACGTTCCTGCAGTTCGCCGACTACATGCGCGGCGCGATCCGGCTGTCGGCGTTGACGGCCCTGCGCGTGGCCTGGGTCTACACGCACGACTCCGTCGGCCTCGGCGAGGACGGCCCGACCCATCAGCCGGTCGAGCACCTCGCGGCCCTGCGCGCGATCCCGGGCCTGACGGTGATCCGTCCCGGCGACGCCAACGAGACCGCCGCGGCGTGGCGGACGATCCTCGAGGAGCTCGACGGCCCGGCCGTCCTCGTCCTCTCGCGCCAGGACCTCCCGGTCCTCGCGGACGCCGACGCGGAGGGCGTCGCCCGCGGCGCCTACGTCCTGCGCGAAGCCGCCGACGCGCAGGTCGTGCTCGTCG
>JAXDHC010000015.1:0-17362 GCA_034664705.1 Solirubrobacteraceae bacterium | reverse complement strand
CCCGGACCGGATGCCGTCGCGGCGGCCGGGCGCAGCGCTGGCAGACGCGTGGATCGGCCCGACGCCGCTGAACTCGGGCACGCCGCGGTGCCAGATCGCCCACACGGCGATCCGTGCGGCGCCGATGCCGTCCCCTCGACCGTGCTCGTGGAGAACGTCCACCCCAGGACCACCGCCGTCGGCCGCCGCCGTTAGGGTTAGGTAGTACCTATGGCCACAGCGAGGTGACCGATGGGTGAGACGTCCAGGATCCGGCTCGGCATCGTGCAGGCGGAGGGGCGGATCGGCGAGGAGCGCGCTCGGATGCTCGAGGACGCGCTGCGGTACGTCGACGAGGCCGGGCGCCGCGGCGTCGACCTGCTCGTCTTCCCGGAGACCTATCCGGGGCCGACCACGTATCACACGCGCTACGAGGTCGTCGAGCCGCTCACCGCCGCCGCCCGCCACAACGGCGTCGCGCTCGTCGCCGGCACGACGGAGAAGGCTCCCGGCGACGACGAGGCCTACTACATCGCCTCGGTCGTCATCGACGCCCGCGGCGACGTCCTCGGGGCCTACCGCCGCACGCACCCCCGCGGCCCCTACTACCGCGGGCTGTACGCCACCGGGCCGTTCTGGGAGTTCGAGTACGTCGCGGCGGACGAGCTGCCCGTCTTCGACATGGGATGGGGCACGCTCGGCGTCTCCATCTGCAGCGAGGCGTTCGTCCCGGAGATCGCGCGCTCGATGGCGCTGAGGGGCGCCGAGGTGTGCGTCTTCCCGACGGGCGCCCTGATCCAGGACATCGGCGCGGCCGAGAACTGGCAGACGCTGATCCGGGCGCGCGCGATCGAGAACCTCATGTACACCGCGACCACGCAGAACCTCTTCAGCCGCGGAACGCTCGAGGCGTTCTGCGACGGCGTGGTGCCGGCCGTCGACACCGCGACGGGCCTCAACACGGGGCACGCCATGATCGCGTCGCCCGAGCGCGTCCTCGCGCGGCAGCTCGGTCCCGGCATCCTGACCGCCGACCTCGACCTCGCGTACATCCGCCGGATACGCCGCGACCCGGAGTTCCCCGGCGGGATCGTCATCCCGCCGCCGTACGCGACGCTGCCCGGCATCCTCAACCTGCACCGCCCCGAGCTGACCGGGACGCTCACGCCCCAACCGGGCGCGGCCGTCTAGGCTCGGGGCGGCGCCGGGCGCTGCCTCAGCGGAAGCGGGCGGGGAACTGGCGCACGATGCCCGCGCTGAGCATGTCGGCCATCTCGAGGATGTGGCGGTGGATCGCCTCGTAGTCGCGCACGTCGGCGGCGTAGCGGCCGGCGAGCCGGTTCTGCGCCTCGCTGAGCGTCTGGTCGAGGTGCGACCGCATCATCGCCCGCATCTCGCTCCGCGGCCAGTTGCGGACGTTGGCCGCGTGCAGGAAGTCGGCGATCTCGTCGCCGTTCCGGTACCACGCCGTGCGCGCGCCGGCGACCTGGCCCGCGTCGCCCGCCTTCGCCGCCTGCAGCAGGGCGACCGCGCCGCCGATGTGCGCCTTCAGCAGCCCGGTCAGGCGATCGCCCGCCGCCTGGCCGTAGTACGGCGTGATCGCGTCGCCGATGTCCCTCTGGTTGCGCAGGAGGCGCGCCTCGGTCGCCGGAAGGTCCGGCAGCCCGCCGGCGAAGCTGACGATGGCCAGGCGGGTCCAGGTGATGTGGTCCTCCCACAGCTTTCGCATCGCGTCGTGGAAGGCCGCCTCGCGGGCCGTGGGCCTCGCGGCCGCCGACGCGGGGACCGGCGCGGCGTGGTGCGCGGCGGCCGCATCGGAGTGCTCGCCCGGCGCGGCGACGGCCACGACGGCGCCGGCCGACACGAGCAGCGCGATGGTCAGGGCCGCGCGGCGACGGCCGCGCAGGATGGGAGTAGCGCTCATGAGAGTCCTTTCGGTGGCCGCGATGGCCTCGGCCGCTGGGCCGGGCAGACGAGCGGCGCGGTGAGTGGTGTTCCGTCTGCGCCGGCGGGGCGCCGGTTCTTACGCCCGAGCCGGCGGCTCGGCCTCCGCGCGCAGGAGCGCGACGAGACTGTCGTGGTCCTCCCGGCAGGCCGGGCAGCCCTCGAGATGCGCCCGCATGCCGGGGACCGCGCGGTCGGCGTCACCGCCGGCCAGCTCGTGCTCCACGTAGCGGTCGAGCTCCTCGAAGCACGCCTCGCACGTGAGCTCGGGGCCCGCCGGGCCGGCCAGCCGGCCCAGCAGCTCGAAGTCCGGTCGGGGACCCAGGTCGCTCATGCGGTGCCGCCTTCCCGTGCGCCGTCCAGCGCGAGCCCGTCCTCGGCGAGGCGGGCTCTCAGCTTCCTGCGGGCATCGTGGAGGGTCTTGTAGACCGCCCCGCGCGTGGTCGCGAGCCGCTCGGCGAGCACGTCGATCGGGACGTCGTTGAGCGTGATCGCGATCAGCACGGTCCGCTGATGCGGGGTGAGCGCGCCGGCGATCGCGTCGCGCACGGCCGCGATGAGCTCCGCCGTCTCGGCGTTGCCGGCCGGTGACGGCCGCGGGTCGGCGAGCCGCGCCCACCCCTCGGCCTCGAGCGGGATCTCACGCGTCTGCCAGGCGCGCCTGCGGACCTTCACGCCCGCCTCGAGGAGGGCGAACTTGTACGCCCACGTGGTGAAGCGGCTGTCGCCGCGATACGTGTGCAGCTTGCGCACGATCGCCATCAGCGCGTCGTCCGCGGCCTGCATCGCGAGGTCGTCGAGCGCCCGCCGCTCGCGCCCGCCGGGCCGGCGGCGGGCGATCTCGAAGCGCGCCGCTCGCAGCAGGAGCGCGTGCAGGCGCTCGAGGGCCTCCTCGCGCTCACGGCCGACGGCCGAGAGGGCGTCGAGCCAGGCGGCCGATTCGGCGTCGGGCCGGCGTCCGCCGACGGATGTCGATGCCTCGCGCATAGCGCCTCCGCCGGCGGAGGGTGCGGCCACGCTAACACCGTCGGCGACCGGACCGGTGGTCAACACGGCCACCCATCGCCGTCGAGCGGGGCGAGGATGCGCGCGGCGAGCTCCGGGCGGCAGCCCCGGTCGACGAGCTCGAGCACGGCGTGGAGGTCGATGCCGCAGTCCCGGGCGAGCTCCGCGGCCAGGCCGGGGGCGAACCCGGCCGCCAGCAGTCGGCCGCGACGCCACTCGGCGACCGGGTCGAGCGGGGCGACGGGAGGAGGTGGGGTGCGGCGAGGGCTCATGGAACGGTTGGCGACCCATGGGCCGGGCGTCTTACCTCCTGCCCCGCCCGGTAAGACATCGCGCGTCCGCGCCGCTAAGCCGGCATGACCACGTCACATCGAAGCGTCGCGGAGCTTGCGCTCGCACCCGCGTCGGAGACCGGCCGTGCCGTCGGCCGCGAGATCGACCACGTCGCGCTGCAACGGGCCGCTCGCGACCTGCTCCAGGCGCTCGGCGCCGACGTCGGCGCCGAGGCGTTCCACGACACGCCACGCCGCGTCGCGGACGCGTATGCCGAGCTTCTCACCCCGCAGCCGTTCCGCGCGACGACGTTCCCCAACGACGACGGCTACGACCAGCTCGTCGTCGCCCGCTCGATCCCGTTCCACTCCCTGTGCATGCACCACCTGCTGCCGTTCCACGGCGTGGCACACATCGGCTACGTCCCCGGCGATCGGATCATCGGGCTGAGCAAGCTCGGTCGCGTGGTGGAGCTGTTCGCCCGCGACCTCCAGATCCAGGAGCGCCTCACCACGCAGATCGCGGACTGGCTCGACGCCCAGCTCGATCCCCGCGGCGTCGGCGTGGTCCTGGAGGCCCAGCACCTGTGCATGTCGCTGCGCGGCGTGCAGAAGCTCGGCGCCAAGACCGTGACCTCGGCGCTTCGCGGGCTGCTCCGCGATGATCCCCGGACACGCCAGGAGTTCCTGGCCCTGACCATGAGGGCGGTCCATGATGAGTGACCGGACGTTCATCGTCGTCGGCGGCGGCCTCGCGGGCGCCAAGGCCGCGGAGACGCTCCGCGCGGAGGGCTTCGACGGGCGCCTCGTGCTCGTCGGCGCCGAGGACGAGCGGCCCTACGAGCGCCCGCCGCTGTCCAAGGAGTACCTGCGCGGCGAGGCGGGCCGCGAGAAGCTCTACGTGCACGAGGCGGGCTTCTACGAGGAGCAGCGCATCGAGCTGCGCCGCGGGCGCACGGCCGTCGGGTTGGACGCCGCATCCCGCGAGGTCTCCCTCGACGACGGCGAGCGGCTGCGCTACGACCGGCTGCTGCTCGCCCCGGGCGCCGAGCCGCGCCGGCTTTCGATTCCCGGCGCAGAGCTCGACGGCGTGCTGTACCTGCGCACCGTCGAGGACGCCGACGCCTTGCGCGGCCGGCTGGAGCGCGCCGGCCGGGTCGTGATCGTCGGGGCCGGGTGGATCGGCTCGGAGGTCGCGGCGTCGGCCCGGCAGCGCGGCGTGGACGTCACGGTCGTCGATCCCCTCGCCCTCCCGCTCGAGCGCGTCCTGGGCAGCGAGGTCGGCGCCTTCTACCTCGACCTCCACGCCGGCCGTGGCGTGCAGATGCTGATGGGCACCGGCGTCGAGGCGTTCGACGGGGACACGGCCGTCGAGCGCGTCCGCACCGGCGACGGGCACGAGCTCGACTGCGACCTCGTGGTCGTCGGCGTCGGCGTGCGCCCGCGCACGGCGCTCGCCGAGCAGGCCGGGATCGCCGTCGGCGACGGGATCCTGGCCGACGAGCACCTGCAGACCAGCGCCGCGGAGGTCTTCGTGGCCGGCGATGTCGCCAACGCCCGGCACCCGTTCTACGGCGACCGCATCCGCGTCGAGCACTGGGCGAACGCGCTCGAGCAGGGGCCCGTCGCCGCGCGCAACATGCTCGGGGGCCACGAGCCGTACGACCGCCTGCCGTACTTCTTCTCCGACCAGTACGACGTCGGCATGGAGTACGCCGGCTTCACGCGGACCTGGGACCGCGTCGTGTTCCGCGGAGACCCCGCGAGCCGCGAGTTCATCGCGTTCTGGCTCTCGGACGGTCGCGTCGTGGCCGGCATGAACGTCAACGTGTGGGACGTCACCGACGCGATCCAGGCGCTGATCCGCTCGCGGGCGGTCATCGACGACCGGCGCCTCGCCGACCCCGATGTGCCGCTCGCCCAGCTCATGCCGGACGCGGAGCGCGCCACGTAGGGCCGTCCCCCACCCCGGCGCGCCATCATGGACGCGTGACCACGCGCACCGAGCCGAGCGCCGCTCCCCCGCCGGACGGCCGCGGCGGACGCCTCGAGGTCGAGGTCGACCGGCCCGCCGCCGAGCTCCTCGACGACCCGTTCGTCCTGCGCGTCCGCGGGGCAGGGCCCGACGCGAAGGTGGTGTGGCGCGCGCGCTTCCGCGACGACGACGGACGCGTCTGGCGCGCGACCGCCGAGCGTCCCGAGGACCTCGCGGCCGCGTGGCAGCCCGCGAAGGCCGGCACGGGGCCCGTGGCGGGCCTGCGATCGCTGCGACCCGTCGCGATCGACGTGCGCGCCGAGGCGGCCGACGGCCGCGCGGCGGCGCGCACGCTGACCCGGCGCCTGATGGCCGACGGCGTGCGGCCGCGACGGTGGCGCGACGGCCTGACGGCGACGCTCTACCTGCCGGCCGGCGACGCGCCGTCCGCGACGCTGATCGCCGACGCGACGGCCGGACCGGCGCAGGCCGCCGTGGCCGCCCTCGCCGGGCCGCTCCTCGCCTCGCGCGGCGTCCTCGTGCTCGCCCTCGGCCCCGGGCGCGCGCCGGCCGCCGAGGCCGTCGCCGCCGCCCGCGAGCGCCTGTCCGCCGTCCCCATGGCCACCGACGAGGTCCACGTCCTGCCGGTCGCCGACCCGCTCGCGGGCGATCCCCCCGCCGACGCCGTCGTGCTGCCCCCGGGGATCGGCGTGCGCGAGGCCGCCGGACGCTCAGCCGCCCGCGCCGCCGCGTGGGACGGGCTGCTCGCCCGGCTCGGCGCGCGGCCGCGCGCCACCGGGTAGGCGCGGGACGCGCACCCCACCACCAGCGGGCTTGGCCACGGCGCGGGACGGCCTACCGCCCGGGCCATGAGCACCAGGACACAAGTCGAGCGCCCGGTCAGGATCCCCGCCGGCGGGAACGAGGCCGGGGACGGCATCGCGCTGGGCACCGGGCCCGTCACCGTCGACGCCTACGTCGACTTCCTGTGCCCGTTCTGCCGGCGCTTCGAGGAGCAGTCCGGGGCGGCGCTGGACGCGATGGTCGTCGACCGGCTCATCACGCTCGTCTACCACCCGCTCGGGTTCCTCGACGCGCTGTCGACGACGCGCTACTCCTCGCGGGCCTCCGCGGCCTCGGGCTGCGCCGCCGACCACGGGCGCTTCGACGAGTACCTGAAGGCGCTGTTCGCCGACCAGCCGCCCGAGGGCGGCCCCGGACTGAGCGACGAGGAGCTCGTGGCGCTCGGCGCCGCGGTCGGGCTCGACGACGCCTTCGGGCGATGCGTGGCCGCCCACATGTACCTCCCGTGGACGGAGTACGTCACGGCGCGGGCGGTGCAGCGGGGCATCAGCGGCACGCCGAGCGTCCTCGTCGGGGGCGTGCCGGTGCCCGCCAACGCCCGCACGATCCTCGCCGCGGTCCAGACGGCCGGCCCCGCCCGCTGACCGCCGCCGGCCGGCCGCCCCCACCGCGGCCGGCGGCTGTCGGAGAGCCGCGGCCGCAGCGGGCGGGCCGGTCACGACGGGCCGGCGCTCGGGGTCAGGAGCGCTCCTCGTAGGCGGCGTCGAACGCCTCGGCGGACGGGTCGAAGTCGACGCGCCGGACGAACTCCAGCGCCTCGCGGGCGCCCCAGGCGCGGTCCATCCCGGAGTCCTCCCACTCGATCGACATCGGCCCCTGGTAGTCGATCCGGTTCAGCGTGCGCACGATCTCGTCGAAGTCGACGTCGCCGTGCCCGGGCGAGACGAAGTCCCAGCCGCGCTCGGCCTCGCCGAAGTTCAGGTGCGAGCCGAGGATCGACCGCTGCCCGTCGAGACGCCGCTTCGTGTCCTTGACGTGCACGTGGTAGATGCGGTCGGCGAACTCCTCGACGAACTTCGCCGGGTC
This sequence comes from Solirubrobacteraceae bacterium, assembly GCA_034664705.1. GTDB lineage: Bacteria > Actinomycetota > Thermoleophilia > Solirubrobacterales > Solirubrobacteraceae > JAOPZW01. The sequence continues at coordinate 10,297 of JAXDHC010000015.1, read as the reverse complement.
GAGGAACTGATGGACGAGGTGGCTCGGGTCGAAGTTGATCCCGAAGCCCTCCCGGCGGTCGATCGCGGCGAGCGCCTTGCGCGTCGTCACGAAGTCGTAGGCGATCTCGGTCGGGTGCACCTCGAGGCCGAACCGCACGCCCTCGGCGTCGAAGACGTCGATGATCGGGTTCCAGCGCTCGGCGAACTCCTCGTAGCCGCGCTCGATCGCGGCGGGGTCGTTCGGCGGGAACGAGTAGATCATGTGCCAGATCGGCGAGCCGGTGAAGCCGTTGATCTGCGTGACCCCGAACCTCGCCGCGGCCCGCGCGGTGTCCTGGATGCGCTCCGCGGCCCGCGTGCGCACGCCTTCGGCGTCCCCGTCGCCCCAGACCTCGGGCGGCAGGACGGTCCGGTGGCGGTCGTCGATGACGTCGCACACCGCCTGGCCGACGAGGTGCACGCCGAGGGCCAGGCACTTGAGGCCGTGGCGCTCGAGCAGCTCCTGCCGGGAGCGGATGTAGTCGTCGTCCTCCAGGGCCTTGTCGACCTCGAAGTGGTCGCCCCAGCAGGCCAGCTCGAGCCCGTCGTAGCCCCACGACGCGGCGTCCGCGGCGAGCTTCTCGAGCGGGATATGGGCCCACTGGCCCGTGAAGAGCGTCACCGGTCGTGCCATCGCCCCACCTCTCTTTCTCGTTCTTGCCTTTGCATTCTCAGACCTTCCGGCCGACCACGGCGCCCTCGGCGATCGCCTCGAGCGCGCCGCGCGGGCGGTCGCAGTCGCCGATCGCGTAGACCTCGGGCGCGAGGCCCTCCTCGCGGGCGAGCCAGGCGAGGCCGCCGCGCGGGCGGCGATCGCCGGCGAGCACGACGGCGCCGACGCCGTCGATCTCCTTGTGGTCGAGCGGGCCGATCGCGCCAGAGCGCACGACCACGACGGAACCCGGGCGCACCTCGTGCACCTGGCGGTCCAGGATGAAGTCGACGCCGCTCGTGACGAGCCGGTCGACGATGCCCGTCTGGCCGTCGGGATCCTCGACCTCCTCGTGCTCGACGACCACGGAGACGCGCTTGCCGCGCTGGGCCAGCCACTCCGCGACGCCCAGCCCGATCGCTCCGTCGCCGGCGACGACGACGTGCTCGGCGGCGGCGTCCGCCCCGCCGAGGAGCGCCGCCGCGTCGAGGACCTCTCCGTCGGCGCCGGGGATCATCGGGCGCACGAACTCCGAGCCCGTCGCGACGATGACGGCGTCGGCCCCGAGGCTCCGCAAGTCGTCCGCCCCGAGCTCGCGCCCGAGGTGGATGTCGACCCCGGCCCGCTCGAGGCGGCCCGTGCCCTCGCGGACGAGCTTGGTCCAGCCGCTGCGATGCGGTACCTGGCCGGCCAGGCGCGCCTGCCCGCCGAGCTCCGCCTCGCGCTCGAAGAGCGACACGTCGTGCCCGCGCTCGGCGGCGACGCGCGCCGCCTCCATGCCGGCGGGCCCGCCGCCGACGACGACGACCTTCTTGCTGACGGGCGCGGGCTCGATCTCGAACTCCCGCTCACGCCCGGTGGCCGGGTTCACGACGCACGTCACGTCGCGCTGCGCGGCCATCCGGGTGATGCAGCCGGTGTTGACGCCGATGCACGAGACGATCTCTTCCAGCCTGCCCTCCTGCGCCTTGCGCGGGAACTCGGGGTCGGTCAGGAACTGGCGCCCGAAGGCGATGAGGTCCGCCTTGTCCTCGGCGATCGCCCGGTCCGCGTCGCGCGGGTCGGTGAACCGGCTGACGCCGATCACGGGGATCGAGACGGCGTCCTTGATCGCCGCGGTGTGGCTCAGCAGCCAGCCGGGCTCGTAGTCCATCCCCGGGATCGTCCGGTACCAGCTGGCGTACACGCCGGCGCTGATGCTCAGGTACTGCACGCCCGCGGCCTCGAGCGCGAGGGCGTACCGCACCGCGTCCTCGAGCGCGACGCCGCCCGGCTGGAACTCGTCGGCGGTGAACCGGCAGCCGATCGTCATGGTCTCCGGCACGTTGGCCCGGAACGCCTCGATCGCCTCGATCGAGAAGCGCACGCGGTTCTCGAAGGACCCGCCGTAGTCGTCCGTGCGCAGGTTCGTGATCGGCGAGAGGAAGGCGAACGGCAGGTAGCCGTGGGCGCTGTGCAGCTCGATCGCGTCGAAGCCGGCCTCGGCCGCGCGGCGCGCCGCGTCGCCGTGGTCCCGGACGAGCTGCTCGATCTCGGCGACGGTGAGCTCGCGCGGCATGTCGCCGCCGGCCACGGGCTCGGGCACCGCCGACGGCGCGACGGGCTGTGAGCCGCTGATCGCGTAGGACGTGCAGCGGCCCGAGTGCTGCAGCTCGATCCCGATCTTCGCGCCGTGCGCGTGCGCGGCGTCGACGAGCCGGCGCAGGCCGGGGACGCACTCGTCGCGGTCGATGCCGAGCTGGTACCGGCGGCCCTTGCCGAGGGCGTCGATGTACGTCGCCTCGACGTCGATCCAGCCGACGCCGCCGCGGGCGCGGGCCTCGTAGTGCGCCACGGTGCGGTCGGAGACGGTGCCGTCGCGGTTGGCGTAGTTGCGCTCCATCGGCGCCATGACGATCCGGTTCTTGACCGCCATCCCGCCGACCTCCAGCGGCTCGAACAGATGCGTGAAGCCGCTCACGACCGCCGGCTCCGCTCGGTGGCGCCTGTGCCGGGCCGCGTCATGCGGCGCGGGCCGGTCCTCTCGCAGTGCGTCATGTCGATTCTCCAGTCGTCGTTCCGGATGGTCCCCGCGGCGGCACGGGTTGCGTGCCGCGGACGAATCCGCCGCCGGGTCTGCGAGCAGGGCGCTCTGATCCCGGCCGTCGGGCGCCGGCGCGGCGAGCCGGCGAGCGGCACTCGATGCCGGAGCGCCCGGAGCCCCCGCGCGGCCGTGGCGACGGCGGCCGACGACGGCCCCGCCCGGGCCGTCGCGAGCGTGCCCGCCGGTGGCGGACCCTCACGGATAGACTCGCGCGCCTCGACGACCCAGATCCCCAGGGAGGGACATGACGACCTTCGGTGCCCACGCTTTCGTCTGGACGGCGGAGTGGAGTTCCGACGGCGCCGAGCTCGCCCTGCGCGGGGCCGCGGCCCGCGGGCTCGACTTCGTCGAGATCCCGCTGCTGCGCGACCTCGACGCCTTTCCGCTGCAGCGGACGATCGAGCTGCTCGAGGACACCGGCGTCGCCGTGACCACCTCGCTCGGGCTGCCGCGCGAGCTGCACATGCCGGCGAACCCCGACGGCGCCCTGCGGTACCTCACGGGCGCCATCGAGCTGACGCGGAAGCTCGGCAGCGACACGCTCACCGGTGGCCTCTACACGCACCTGGGGACGCTGACCCGCAAGCCGCCGACCGCCGAGGAGATCGAGACCTGCGGGCGCACGCTGAAGGAGGTGGCGCGCGTGGCCGCGGGCCACGGCGTGCAGCTCGGCGTCGAGGCGATCAACCGCTACGAGACCTACCTCAACAACACCGCCGACCAGGTCATCGACCTGATCGAGCGCATCGACGAGCCGAACGTCTTCGCGCACCTGGACACGTACCACATGAACATCGAGGAGCGCGGGATGCGGCCGCCGATCGAGCGTCTCGGCGACCGTCTGAAGTACATCCACCTCTCGGAGTCCGACCGCGGCACGCCGGGGCTCGGCAACGTCCACTGGGACGACGTCTTCGCCGGCCTGCGCGCGATCGGCTACGACGGGCGCCTGGCGATGGAGTCGTTCGTCGCCGTCAACGAGGACATCATCGGAGCGACGGCGATCTGGCGCGACATCGTGGGCGACCCCGACACGCTGATCCGCGACGGGCTCGCCTTCCTGCAGGGCAAGTCGCGCGACTACGGCCTGTGGACGGGCGAGGCCTGAGCGGGGGCGGCGCGCCACTCAGCGGACCCCCATGAGGACCTCGACGAGCAGCTGGTCCAGCCGCTCGTTGCCGTAGCCGCGCTGCGCCAGCGCGTCGAGGGCCTCGCTCTCGGCCTTCAGCGCGGCGGCGTCGTCGCCGCCGTCGACGGAGGCGACGGCGAGCTCGGGGGTGGACGCCGCGGCGAGCGCCTCCCGGACCTCCGGCAGCTCGTCGAAGCGGCGCGCGCGCTCGGCCAGCGCGAGGTACGTGCGCATGCAGCCCACGGCGAAGTCCCAGACCCCGTCGACGTCCTCGTTGCGGTAGGCGTGCGCGTCGAAGTGGCGCGGGCCGTCGTAGCCCGCGCGCTCGAGCAGCCGCACGAGGAGGAACGCCTCCTTGAGGTCCTCGGCGCCGAAGCGGAAGTCCTGGTCGTAGCGACCGATCCGCTGGGCGTTGAGGTCGATGTGGAAGAGCTTGCCCGCCCACAGCGCCTGGCCGACGGCGTGGAGGAACGACAGCCCGGCCATCGTGTCGTGGGCGACCTCGGGGTTGACGCCGACCATCTCCGGTCGCTGCAGCGTCGTGATGAAGTGCAGCGCGTGGCCGACGGTCGGCAGGAAGATGTCGCCGCGCGGCTCGTTGGGCTTGGGCTCGAGGGCGAAGCGCAGGTCGTAGCCCTGCTCGACGACGTAGTCGGCGAGGACGTCGATCGCCTCGCGGTAGCGGTCCAGCGCGTCGCGCGGGTCCTTGGCGATGCCGGCCTCGGTGCCCTCGCGCCCGCCCCAGAAGACGTAGATCTTCGCTCCGAGCTCCACGCCGAGGTCGATGGAGCGCATGGCCTTGCCGATCGCCGCGCGCCGGACGCCGCGGTCGTTCGAGGTGAACGCGCCGTCCTTGAAGGCGGGATGGCCGAACAGGTTCGTCGTCGCCATCCCGACGCGCAGGCCCGTCTCGTCCAGGGCCGAGCGGAATCGCGACACGATCCGGTCGCGCTCGGTCGCCGGCGTCCCCCACGGCACGAGGTCGTCGTCGTGGAGGCTGATCCCCCACGCGCCGAGCTCGGCGAGCCGGCGCACCGAGTCCACCGGATCCAGCGGCGGGCGCGTCGGCCCGCCGAACGGGTCGCGGCCCGGATTGCCCACCGTCCAGAGTCCGAAGGTGAACTTGTGCTCCAGTCGCGGAGTCAGGACGTCGTCGGCGGTCACGGTGATCCTCCCTGCACGGCATTGATGGCTGGGTACAGCGCGCGATAGCGGTGAAGGACCGCCCGGGAGGGCTCGATCCACTCGGGGACGGGCTCGATCTCGCCGCGCGTGCGCACGCACGCGGCGACGGCCTCGTCGACATCGGCCCACACGCCGCCGGCGACTCCGCCGAGCAGGGCCGCGCCGAACGCGGCGCCCTCCTCGACGGCGACGCGCTCGAGCGGGATCTCGAGCATCGAGGCGATGATGCGCAGCCAGAGATCGCTGCGGGCGCCGCCGCCCGAGGCCCGGCCGCGATCCGGGCGGGCGTCGCCGAGCGCCGCGATCAGGTCGTAGGAGTCACGCAGGCCGCACGCGACGCCCTCGAGGACCGCGCGTACCAGCGCGCCGCGGTCGTGGCGGACCGACAGGCCGGTGAAGGCGCCCCGCGCGTCGGGATCGCCGTGCGGCGTGCGCTCGCCGGACAGGTAGGGCAGGAACGTCAGGCCCTCCGCGCCCGGCTCCCAGCGCTCGGCCTCGGCGACCAGCGCGGCGAAGTCATCACCCGGCGCGGCGGCGTCGCGGAGCCAGCGCAGCGAGCCGGCCGCGGAGAGCATCACGCCCATAGCGTGCCAGCCGTCCGGCACGGCGTGGCAGAAGGCGTGCACGCGCGCCTGGGGATCGGCGGCGAAGGCCGGCAGCGCCGCGAAGACGACGCCGGACGTCCCGAGCGCGATCGACAGGGGCCCCGGCCGGACCACGCCGACGCCGAGGGCGCCCGCGGCCTGGTCGCCGGCGCCCGCCGCGACGGGAACGCCGGCCTCGGTGCGCCCGGCCTCCTGCGCGGACTCGAGCACGGGCGGCAGCCACTGCGGGTCGAGCTCGAGCGCGTCGATGACCTCGCTGCTCCAGCGGCGGTGCGCGACGTCCAGCAGCAGCGTGCCGGAGGCGTCCGAGACGTCGGTGGCCGGCTCGCCGGTGAGCCGCAGGCGCACGTAGTCCTTCGGCAGCATCACGCGCGCGATCCGCGCGTAGGACGCCGGCTCATGGTTGCGCAGCCACAGGAGCTTGGGCGCGGTGAAACCGGTCAGCGCGCGGTTGCCCGTCATCGCGACGAGGCGCTCGAGGCCGACGCGGTCCTCGATCTCCGCGCACTCCGCGCCCGTCCGCTGGTCGTTCCAGAGGATCGCCGGGCGGATGACCGCGCCGGCCGCGTCGAGCGCGACGAGCCCGTGCATCTGGCCGGACAGGCCGATGCCCGCGATGTCGCCGGCTCCGAGGCCGTCCAGCGCCTGCTCGGTCGCCCGGACCCAGTCCTCCGGGTCCTGCTCGGCCCACCCCGGCCGCGGGGTCGACAGGTCGTACGGCACCTCGCGGCGCGCCAGGACCTCGCCGTCCTCGGCGACCCGGATCGCCTTGACGGCGGTCGTGCCGACGTCGATGCCGACCGCGGCCCGCATCAGCTCTCCGCCCCGGTCGCGCGGGGCGATCTGCGCAGCGAGGTCACGCGCCCGCGTTGATATCGTCGCGCCGATGGACCATCAGCAGGCGCTCGCGATGGCGCGCTTCGTCATCGACGAGGCCCCACGTCCCGTGTCCGTCTTCGTCGCGGACACGCACGGCGAGGTCGTCGCGGCGGTCACCATGGACGGGGCCGCGCACGACACGCGGCTCAACGCCCGCCGCAAGGCGTACACCGCCGCGCGCAGCCATCTCTCCACGAGCGGCGAGCTCGGGGACAGCGTCCGCGACGACCCGGTCGACCGGGCCAGCTTCGACCCGTTCTTCACGTTCTTCCGCGGCGGCGTCGGCGTCTTCGCGGACGGCCGCCGGGTCGGCGCCGTGGGCGTGAGCGGGCTCACCGGCGCGGCGGACGAGGACCTCGCGCTGCGCGCGATCGCGGCCGCCGGGCTGGGCGGGCCGCCGGCCGGCGGCTGAGACGAGCGCCGTCACGCGGCCGAGCACATCCGGCCGGTGAAGAGGTCCAGGAAGCGCTCGACCTCGACGGTCACGCAGACGTCCATGTTCGGCGGCTGCTTCTTCGGGATCGTGCGCAGGATGTCCGTGTGGATCAGGGCGTCGCGCTCGACCGGCGTCGGCGCGAAGTCCGTCTCGATGTACAGCGGCGTGATCTCGCAGAGGCTGCGGTCGTAGACCAGCGCGACGGTCAGCGGGTCGTGCAGCCAGAACGCCGTGTGCTCGTGCGGGATCCCGGTGGAGAGGTTGAACTGGTGCTCCTGCTCGGGCCACACGTCGAAGATCGCCGTCGCCAGGCGCGCGGCGGCGTCCTCCGATCCCGCGAGCGCCGAGAGGTCGGTGTCGCGCAGCGCCACCTGCATCGTCACGTCGATCGGGCACAGCGTGATCGGCCCGCCCGAGTGCATGACGATCTTCGCGGCGACGGGGTCGGCGTTGAGGTTGTTCTCCTCGACCGGTGAGCGCCGGACGCCCTTGGCGTCCACGATCGGGACGAGGACGCCGCCCATGGTGATGATCTCCTTGACCGACTCCAGGATCCCGGGCTCCATGCGGAGCGCGACCGCGAGGTTGGTCAGGGGGCCGAGCGTGACCATCGAGACCTCGCCCGGGTTCTCCATGATCGTCCGGATGATGAAGTTGACCGCGTGCTCGTCGACGGGCGCGAGGTCCCCGTCGCCCTCCTCGAGGATGTTCTGCCCCTCGAAGGGAAACGTGAGGTACGTCCCCTGGAGCGGCGGCCCGATCCCCGCCGCGACGGGGACGTCGTCCCGGCCGACGACATTCAGGATCTTGCGCGCGATCCGCGCGCGCTGGTGCGTGTCGCCGTAGACGGTCGTGACGCCGAGCAGGTCGATCTCGGGGCTACGGCTCGCGAGCATGACGGCCATCGCGTCGTCGTAGTACATGCCGATGTCGGTGTCGATGATCACCTTGTGGGCCATGCGTGGGGGGCGCCTCCTGTGAGCGGGCCGGTGATGAAAAGGGGTGCGGCGGCCGCGCGCGGTCAGCCGGCGCCGAGCCGCACGGCGTGGCCGTCGGCCGCGGATCGATAGAGGGCCTCGATCGTGCGCGCCTGGCCGATCGCGTCGTCGGCGCCGAGCAGCGGCGGGCCCTCGCCGCGGACGGCGGCGCCGAAGTTCTCGAACTCCAGCTGGTAGGACGCCGCTTCGGGCACCGCGATGCGCTCCACGCCGTCCTCGCGCCGCAGCTCGATCCCGGGCCGGCGGCACAGCCAGGGGTCGTCGACGAACAGCGAGCCGCCGTCCCCCGCGACCTCGATCTCGGCGTAGGGCGGAAGCGTCACGGCGTCGTCGAACTGCGCGACGGCGCCGGAGGCGAAGACGAGCGTCCCGGCGAAGCGGACGTCGACGCCCGACGCGTCGACCACCTGCTCGCCGAAGACGCGCTGCGGCTCGCCCGCGAGGTAGCGCGAGATGTTGACGCAGTAGGTCCCGAGGTCCATCAGCGAGCCGCCGTCGAGGTCGGCGGAGAGGCGGATGTCGCCGGGGTCGTCGACGGGGAAGCGGAAGGCGCAGCGGATCGTCTGCAGCGCGCCGATCGCCCCGTCGTCCACCAGCCGGCGCAGCGCGAGCGTCTGCGGGTTGTGGCGGTACATGAAGCCCTCCATGAGGAGGCGGTCGTTCTCCGCGGCGGCCGCGAAGGCCCGCTCCACGTCCGCCGCCCGGCGGCTGAACGTCTTCTCGACGAGGACGTGCTTGCCGGCCTGCAGCGCGCGCTCCGCCCACTCGGCGTGCATCGCGTTGGGCAGCGAGATGTACACCGCCTCGACGTCGGGGTCGGCGAGCATCGCGTCGTAGCCGGCGTAGGCGCGCTCGATCCCGCGCTCGCGGGCGTACTGCTCGACGCGGCCGCGATCGCGGCCCGCGACCGCCAGGACGTCGACGTGCTCGGAGTCGCGCACGCCGCCATCGAGGACGCGGTCGTTGATGCGAGCGGTCGAGAGGAAGCCCCAGCGGACGGGGTCCGCCGGCGCCGCGCTATGCGCCATCGGCTGCGGACCGCACCAGGTCCGTGAGCTGAGGGACGATCTCGAGGGCGTCGCCGACGACGCCGACGTCGCACACGCCGAAGATCGGCGCCGTGGGATCGGTGTTGATCGCGACGATCGTCCCCGACTTCTGCATGCCGACGCGATGCTGGACCGCGCCGGAGATGCCGCACGCGATGTAGAGCCGCGGCTTGACGGTGCGCCCGGTCTGCCCGACCTGGTGCGCGTACGGGTACCAGCCCCGGTCCACCAGCGGCATCGTCACGGCGACGCTGCCGCCGAGCGCCTCGGCGAGACGCTCGAGCAGCTCGAGGTTCTCGCGCTTGGCGAGGCCGCGGCCGCCGGCGACGAGGATGTCGGCCGTCTCGATCGTGGCCTGCCCGGCCTCGGCCTCCACGCGCTCGACGATGCGGACCTTCGCGGAGCGGGCGCCCACCGACACGGCGACGTCCTCCACGGGCGCGGCGCCGTCGGCGACCTCGGCCGGCTCGAAGATGTCGCGGCGCACGACGCCGATCCGCATCGCACCGGTCCATCCCACCTCGACCTGCGCGCTGTCGCTCAGCGCCAGCCGCGTCCCGAGGAGCTCGTCGTCGCGGACGTGCAGGTCCGTGAGGTCCCAGTTGACGCCGGCCTCCAGGCGGGCGCCGAGCGCCGCGGCGACGTCCGCCGTGAGCGCGGAGTTCTCGAAGAGCACCGTGTCGAAGTCGCCGAGCTCGAGCGCCGCGGCCACGACGTCGGCTCGCGGCTGCGGGAGCGGCCCCGCGAGCGCGGGGTCCTCGGCCACGAGGACGCGCGAGGCGCCGTGGCGGCCGAGGTCGTCGGCGTGACGGCGCACGTCCGCGCCGGAGAGCAGGGCGACCGGCTGCAGGCCGAGGTCCCTGGCCTTGCCGAGCAGGCCCACCGAGCCGGGGACGAGGGCGCCATCGCGCTCCTCGACGAAGACGAGCGCTGCCATCAGATGACTCCCTTGTTGCCCAGGTACTCGAGCAGCCGCTGCGCCGCGTGCGTCTCGTCCTCGATGAGGACCCCGGGCGTGCGCGCCGGCGGGCGCCCCACGCCGAGGACGCGGGTGCGCGCGCCGGACTCGCCGACGTCGGCGGCGTCGATGCCGAGGTCGCTCAGACCCAGTGTCGCGATCGGCTTCTTCTTGCTGGCCACGACGCCCTTCAGCGAGGGGTACCGCGGCGCGTTGATCGCGCCCGAGATCGCGACGACCGCCGGGAGCGGGGTCTCGGCGACGTCGAAGCCGTACTCCATCTGGCGGCGGGCCCGGGCGGTG
>JAXDHC010000014.1:0-3067 GCA_034664705.1 Solirubrobacteraceae bacterium | reverse complement strand
GGGTTCGGTGCGTCAGGCGGCGAGCGGCTGCTCGCCGGTGGCGTCGCGCAGCCAGTCGGCCAGGTCGGCGCAGAGCCCGTCGAGCACGGCGAACTCCGCGAAGGGCAGCGCGCGCGGCGAGGCGGCGTGACACACGGCATCGAGCGTCCGCAGCACGAGGCCGGCCTGCGCCGGCGTCAGCGCGTCGAGGGCCGGCGCGGCGGGGGCGGCCGCCAGGCGGCGGCGCTGGGCATAGCGAAACGCCCGGGCGACCGTCACGCGGACGGCCTCGTCGATGTGGAAGCTGCTCATGCGCCGAACCTAGGCCCCGGCGCCGGTCGCGCCGGGTACGAGGGGCCGATCGGGGGAGCCGGCCGCCCCGGGCCGGGCCCGCGACCGCCCGATCGGGTGGCGGCGCCCCCCCCGATCGGGCGGCGGCGGACCGGCGGCCGCGCGCGGGCCTGTCGTTGCTGGGCGCATGCTCAGATCGATCGCCCCGCTCTTCGCGGCCGTGCTGGCGCTGGCGCTCGCCGTGCCCGCGGGCGCCGACGCCGAACCCTCGTCCCCCGTGCCGGCCGCCGGCGCGTGCCGCGGCGAGACCGCGACCGCCGGCAGCGCCGCCCAGCTGCGCGCGATGCGCTGTCTCGTCAACGCGACGCGCCGCCGCGCCGGTCTGCCGACACTGCGGCGCAACCGTACCCTCGACCGCGCCGCCCGCCTGAAGGCCGGCCGGATCGCCGCCTGCGGCCAGTTCACCCACGAGCCGTGCGGCGCGCCCTTCACGGCGGCGTTCCGCGCCGCCGGCTGGCGCGGCGCGACGATGGGCGAGAACCTCGCCTACGGCACCTCGTGGAAGGGCAGCCCGCGCGCCGTCCTCGTCGCGTGGATGCAGTCACCGGGCCACCGCGCCAACCTGCTGCGCCGCTCCTTCCGCCTGCAGGGCCTGGCCGTCCGCACCGTCGCCCTGCGCGGCGTCGGCAACGCACGGCTGTGGGTCAACGCCTTCGGGCGCTGACCAGCGCGCCGGTCAGCGCCTTCGGGCGCTGATCGGCGCTCCGCACGGCCGCCCGATCGGGGGCCCGATCGGGGGCCCGTGCAGAGGGTCCTCCGCCCGATCGGGCGGTCCTGCCCCGGGCCCCCGGACGGAGCACGGCATGCTCGCGGCATGGCTCGATCCCTCTTCGGCACCGACGGAGTGCGAGGCGTCGCCGGTGAGAAGCTCACCGCCGACCTCGCAGTCTCGCTCGGCCGCGCCGTCACCAACCTCTCCGCGGCGCCCGCGCCGCGTGTCCTGATCATCCGCGACACCCGCGAGTCCGGCGAGATGCTGCAGGCCGCCCTGGCCGCCGGCGTCAGTTCGGCCGGCGGCGAGGCCGTGCTCGGCGGCGTGCTGCCGACGCCGGCCGCCCCGCTGGCGATGCTGCGCGAGGGGTTCGACCTCGCCGCCGTCATCTCCGCCTCGCACAACCCCTACCGCGACAACGGCATCAAGTTCTTCGGCCCGGACGGCGACAAGCTCTCCGACGCCGCCGAGGAGGCCGTCGAGCGCGAGCTCGCCGCCCCCGGCCGCACGTCGGGCGCCATCGGCCGCGTGCGCCGCGCGCCCGGCATGCTCGAGGGCTACCTCGAGGCGCTGGAGACCCGCTTCGCGGGCCTCGACCTGCGCGGGATGCGCGTCGTGCTGGACTGTGCCAACGGCGCGACGTTCGAGTCGGCGCCCGCCATCTTCCGCCGGCTCGGCGCCACGGTCACCGTGCTCGCCGACGCGCCCGACGGGCGCAACATCAACGACGGCTGCGGCTCGACGCATCCCGAGCTCCTCAGCGAGCGGCTGCGCGACGGCGGCTTCGACGTCGGCTTCGCGTTCGACGGCGACGGCGACCGCCTGATCGCCGTGGACCGCGACGGCCGCGTCGCCGACGGCGACGAGCTCGTCGCGCTCGCCGCCGTGCACCTGCGCGACACCGGCCGGCTGCCCGGCAACGGCGTCGCGATGACCGTGATGACGAACTTCGCCTTCCACCAGGCGATGCGCGAGGCCGGCATCGCCGTCGCGACCACGAAGGTCGGCGACCGCTACGTCCTCGGTGGTCTTCGCGAGCACGGCTACACGCTCGGCGGCGAGCAGTCCGGCCACATCATCGAGCTCGGCTTCGCCCCGTCGGGCGACGGCGTCGCCGCCGCGCTGCTGACGCTCGAGGCGCTCGGCGGCCGCGACCTGGCGACGAGCCGCGTCTTCGACAAGCTCCCGCAGCAGCTCATCAACGTCCCCGTGCGCGGCGCCGCCGCGACCGTGGTGGCGACCGAGCCGGTGCAGGCCGCCGTCGCGCGGGTCACGGGCCGCCTCGCCGCGTCGGGCCGCGTGCTCGTGCGCCCGAGCGGAACCGAGCCGCTCGTCCGCGTCATGGCCGAGGCGCCCTCGGCGCAGCAGGCCACCGCGGCGTGCGAGCACATCGCCGAGGCCGTCCGCGCCGCCGCCTGATCGGCACGCCCACCAACCCGTCCCCCGGTCCGTTGCCCGTCCTGCCCTCCGTCGACCTCCTGCCGCCCGTCGCGCGCGCGGAGCTCGTCGCCTACCCGCTGACCGAGGTCGAGCGCGCCGCCCACGCGGGCAGCCCGCTCGGCCCGGCGGCCGGCTGGTACTACGGCTGGGCCGGCGCCGGGATGCTGGCCCTCGCCCTCCACGAGCTCACGCCACTGCCGCTCGTCGGCGTCCTCGTCGACGCGGGTGAGATCGCGATCGGCGACCGCCCGCTCGAGCTCATGCTCCACGTGAGCGTGTGGAGCGACGGGCAGCTGCTCGGCGCCGCCGGCCTGCGGCCGGCGCCCCGCGACGGCGGCGAGCGGCTCATCGCGGTCGGCCCCGAGCGGGTGCGCGACTTCTGCGCGGAGATCGGCGGCCCGGATCACGACGACGTCCACGCCGTGGACGCGGCCCGCCTGGCCGCGCGCATCCTGCTGTCGCACATGGGCCGTCTGACGGCCTGACCCTCGCGCGGGGCGACGACCCCGCGCCGCGCCGCCCCGTCGCGCGGCCCCCCGGCCCACCCGCCGGGCGGTCCCGGCGTCCCCACCCCCCCCCCCCCCC
>JAXDHC010000013.1:0-3383 GCA_034664705.1 Solirubrobacteraceae bacterium | reverse complement strand
CGGCCTCGGGCACATCGGCGGCAACATGGCGGCGCGCCTGCTGGCCGCCGGGTACGTCGTCCACGGCACGGGGCGGACGAGAGCGCGGGCCCGGTGGCTCCTCGACCGGGGGCTCCGCTGGCGCGACACGCCGCGAGAGGTCGCCGAGGCCGCCACCGTCGTCTTCACGTCGCTGCCCGACGATGCGACGCTCGACGCGGTCGCGAGCGGTCCCGACGGGATCCTCGCCGCCCTTGGACCCCACCAGGTCTGGGTCGACACGAGCACCGTCGGCCCCCGCACGAGCCGGAGGCTCACCGCCCGCGTCCGCGCGCGCGGAGCCGCCATGCTCGACGCGCCGGTCTTCGGCACCGCGCCGCAGGCGCAAGCCGGGACGCTCGCGATCATGGTCGGCGGAGACCCGCACGTGTACCGCCGCGTGGCGCCGATCCTGCGCGCGATCGGGACGCCGGCGCGGGTCGGGGTCAACGGACATGCCCTCGTCCTCAAGCTCGCGATCGCCATCAGCCTCGCGGCGCAGGTCCTCGCGCTGGCGGAAGCGGTCCTCCTCGCGGAGCGCAACGGGATTCCCCGCCGGCTCGCCGTCGATGTCCTGGCCCGCAGCACCGTCGGATCCCCGGCGCTCCACGCGCGCGGCCCGCTGTTGGTCGACGCGCCGCACGGCGCGTGGAACTCGATACAGCTCATCCGCGGCGACATCGGCCTGGCGCTGGCGGCCGGCCGCGACCTCGGCGTGCCGCTGCCGTCGGCGGCCGTCGCCGGCACGGTCCTGACGGCGGCCGGGGCGCTCGGCTACGACAGGTGCGACATCGCCGCGCTCGTCCAGGTCCTCGGGCTCCAGCAGCAGCGAACGCGCCGGCCCGGCGCTACAGAGCCTCCAGGAACCTGATCACCGCGAGGACGCGACGGTGGTCGTTGCCCGCCTCGGGGATCTGCAACTTCATGAGGATGCTGCGCACGTGCTTCTCGACGGTGCCCTCCGTCACCCAGAGCTGGCGCCCGATGCCGGCGTTCGAGCGGCCCTCCGCCATCAGCGCCAGCACCTCTCGCTCCCGGGGCGAGAGATCCTCGAGCGGGTCGGCCACGCGCCGGGCCGCGATCAGCTCCTGGACGAGCGCGGGATCGACGACGGCCGCGCCGTTGACGATCCGCCCGAGTGTCTCGATGAACTCGTCGACGTCGGTGATGCGGCTCTTCAGGAGGTAGCCGCTGCGCTCGCCGGACGCCAGCAGGTCGGTCGCCTGCTCGACCTCCGCGTGGGCGGAGAGCACCACGATCGCGGTCTCCGGCATCTCGGCGCGGATGGTCCGAGCGGCGTCCAGGCCCTCGGTCGTGTGGCTGGGCGGCATCCGGATGTCGACGATCACGAGATCGGGCCGGTGCGTGCGTACGAGCGGGAGGAGCGCCGCCGCATTGCCCGCCTGATCGACCACCTCGTAGCCCGAGCGTTCGAGCAGGCTGGCCAGGCCCTCGCGCAGCAGTACGTCGTCGTCTGCGAGGACCACCTGTGGTGCCTCCGATGCCATGGGCCAATTATCTGCGCTCGCCGAGTCGCGCGCACGTGCAGCCGGCGTAACCCCGGTCTCCGTGGCCTGGGAGCTGCTCGGCGTCTCGACCTCAGGCTTCTCGCCCGGGCGTCGCGGATGCCGTCTGACCGCGCCGTGTCCGACTGGTGGGGGGCCGCGATCTTCGCCGCCGGCGCCGTGATCTGCGGCCTGCTCCTGCACCGCGGCCCCGGACTCGAACCCGGAGTCCAGCTCGCCCCGCGTGAGCAGTCACCCGACGATCGAAGGCCGAGATTCACGCTAGCTGGAATGAATCGCGGCGCTGCCGATGCCACGCTGCCGAGGTGCCGCTGCGATGCCTCATCGTCGACGCCAACGCGTCGTTCCTCAAGGCCGCCGCGACCCTGCTCGAGCGCGAGGGCATGAGGATCGTGGGCGTGGCGTCGACGGGCGCCGAGGCGTTGACGCAGGCGCGTGCGTTGCGCCCGGACGTGATCCTGCTGGATATCGACCTCGGTGCGGAGAGCGGCTTGGAGATCGCCGGGCGACTCGTCGAGGCCGAGCCCGATGGGGCGAGGGTCATCCTCATCTCGACGCACGCGGAGGCGGACTTCGCGGACCTCATCGATGCGACGCCGGCCGCCGGGTTCGTGCCGAAGTCCGAGCTGTCGGCGAGCGCGGTCCAGCGCCTGGCCCTCGGGCCCAACGGGCCGCGACAACGTGAGCACTGAGACGAGGCACCGGTGATCCTCGCCGGTCTCAGTCAGCGGTCGCCATCCGGACGATTATCCACTAGCGTCGTGTGGGTGAGCGATGTGAGGCGTCGAGTCGGCGCCTCGAGAAGAGGCGATTCGACCGCGGGGCTCCCGGCGGACCAGCGGAAGCCCGGTGGGCTGACGCGTCGCCTGATCGCTGCAAGCGGGCTGCTCGCCCTCACTGTGGGCGGGACGTTCGTCGTCCTGCTGCTCGCGTTCAGCGACCTGCACGGTGTTCAGCGGCGCTCGAACCACTCGCGGGAGGTGCTGATCGCGGCGAACGGGCTCGAGCGCCTGCTGCTCGATCTCGATACCGGGCAGCGTGGCTTCCTGCTGACTCACGAGGAGCGCTTCCTGCAGCCGTGGACCGACGCGCGGGCGCGGTTCCCCGCGAGTGCGGCTGCGCTGCTGAGGCTGGTGGCCGGCGATCCGGTCGCTGAGCGGCGGGCCGCGCGGATCGCGCAACACGAGCGCGCGTATACCAGCCGGTACTCCGTGCCACTCGTCGCCGCGGCACGACGCGGCGACCCGTCGGCGCGCAGCGTGTCGGCCGCGGCCGCGGGTAAGCGGCGCGTCGACGCCATGCGCGCCGAGTTCGACCAGCTGCTTGGCGCGGAGCGCGCTGCTTCGGCGCGCGCGAACACCGACGCCGCCACCGCCGCTCGGCGAGTGTCCGCGGTCACGACGGCCGGCCTTGCCGGATCGATCGCGCTCATCATCCTCTACGCCACCTACCTCGCGCGCGCGATCGTCCGGCCGGTCAAGAACGCGGCCATGATGGCCGACCGCATCGCCGGCGGCGACTTCAGCGCGCGGATCCCGCAGACCGGACCCGGAGAGGTCGGCGAGCTCGAGCGCACGTTCAACGTGATGGCCCGTTCGCTCGAGCAGAGCAGCGACGAGCACGCCGCGCTACGGCGGGTCGCGACGCTGGTGGCGCAGGAGCTGGCGAACCCCGACGTGTTCGAGGCCGTCGCGAGAGAGGTCGGGCGGCAATGCGACGCCGATTTCGCCCGCATGGAGCGCTTCGAGCCCGACGGCACGGTCACCGCAATCGCCGCCTGGAGCCGAAGCGGCGAGGCTCGCCTGACCATCGACACCCGCTTCGCCCTGGAGGGGACCA
>JAXDHC010000012.1:0-6306 GCA_034664705.1 Solirubrobacteraceae bacterium | reverse complement strand
AGCAGCGCCAGCGGGTCCACATAGGCGAGGCGATGAGCCGCCGACCGGGCGCCGAGGCGCAGGCGTCCGCGGGCGCCGAGCAGTCCCAACCGGGCGCCCGCGACGACGCGCGCGCCGCGGCGGACGGCGAGCCGTCCGAGGCCGACGTGCGTGGCGCTCAGCGCGCCGCAGCGCACCGTCACCGCGCGGCCGGCGCCCGGCACCGGGCCGGCGAAGCTCACGCGCCCGCGACACGCGGAGCGCACGACGGCCCCGGGCGGCGCCGCGATGTCGATGCCGCGCCGGCGGCCCGCCGCGAACGGCTCGCGCGCCGAGTAGTGGAAGCCGGCCACGACCGCGCCCTCGACCGGCCACCGCCAGGCGGCATGCGCGCCCGGCGGCGCCGCGCACCCCGTCGCGACGAAGACGGCGTGGGCGAGGGCCAGGAGGAGGATGCGTCGTCGGGACACACGACGACCGTAGGCGCGCGTCGCCCGCCGGCCGCCCGTTGCGCGTGATTCGTTGCGAAGTCGCTACCGACCCGACTCGGTCAGCGCGCGGTACAGCGCATTCGCGCTCAGGCCCGTGAGCTCGGCCACGACCCCGGCGGCCGGTCGCGCCCGCGCGCCGGCCTCGACCAGACGCCGCAGCGCGCCGACGCCCGCCTCGAGCGCCGCCGCCTCCGCCGGCGCCGGGCCGATCACGAGCACGACCTCGCCGCGCACCTCCTCGGCCGCGTAGCGCTCGGCGAGCTCACGGGCGCTGCCGCGCACGACCTCCTCGTGGATCTTCGTCAGCTCCCGGCAGACGGCGACCGGCCGGTCGCCATCGAGCTCGGCGAGGACGGCGAGCGTCGCCCCGACGCGGCGCGGCGACTCGAAGCCGACCAGGGTCTCGGGGACGCGGAGCGCGGTCTCGAGCTCGCCGCGCTTGCGCGGCAGGAACCCGACGAAGCGCCACGTGTCGGCCGGCAGCGCGCTCGCGACGAGCGCCGCCAGCGCCGCGCTCGGCCCCGGCAGCACCTCGACGGCGAGCCCCGCCGCGACGCACGCCTGCACGAGGACGAAGCCGGGATCGCTGACCAGCGGCATGCCCGCGTCGCTGACGAGCGCGACGACCTCGCCCGCGCGCATCCGCTCGACGAGCTTCGGGGCGACGCGCCGCTCGACGTGCTCGTCGTAGCGAACGCGCTCGGCCGACACGCCGTAGCGGTCGAGCAGCACCTTCGTCGTCCGCGTGTCCTCGCACGCGATGAGGTCGGCGTCGCGCAGCGCGCTCAGCACGCGCAGCGTGACGTCCTCGAGGTTGCCGATGGGCGTGGGGCAGACGACCAGTCGTCCGGGAGCGCTCATGCGATGATCATCGCGCCCGCCCGCCATGCGCCGCCTTCCGCTCATCGTCGCCGTGCTGTTCGCCGCGGGCGCGACGGCCCTGGCGAGCGTCGCCGCCGGCCAGGCGGCGCCCGCCGATCCGTCCCCTTACGAGGCCGCGGTCGACCTCACGCGGACGATCGGCGCGCGGCCCGCGGCGGGCCCGGGCGAGCTGCGCGCCCAGCGCGACGTCGCCGCGCGGTTCCGCGCGGCCGGGCTCGAGATCGGCTGGGAGCGCTTCACCGTCCCCGGGCGCGGGCGCTCGCGCGACCTGATCGGCGAGCTCGACACGGCGCAGCGCTGCCTCACGATCCTCATGGCCCACGCCGACACGGGACCCGGCCTCCCCGGGGCCAACGACAACGCGTCGGGCGTCGGCGTCCTCGCGGCGCTCGCCCCGCGCCTCGCGCGGCTGCAGCCGAGCTGCGACGTGTGGCTCGTCGTCACCGGCGCCGAGGAGCGCTTCGTCACGGGCCGCCCCGACCACCTCGGCGCCCAGGCCCTCGTCGACCGCGTCGACCGCAGGGGCCGCCGCGCCGACCTGCGCCTCGCGCTCTCCCTCGACGAGGTCGGCCGCGGCCGGCGCTTCTTCCTGCAGTCCCCGCACGCGCGCGCCCGCCCCGCCGTCGAGGGCCGCGTCCTGGCCGCCGCGCGCGCCGCCGGCGCCCGCGTGCGCTTCGCGCCCGACTCGGGCACCGGCAACTCCGACCACCGCGAGTTCGAGCTGAGCGGGCTGCCCGCCGCCAAGCTCGGGCCGTGGGACGGCGCCGAGCCGTGCCGCCACCGCGACTGCGACACGTGGCAGCGCCTGGACCGCACGACGCTGAACCGGGCGCTCGCGATCGCCGCCGGCGTCGCGAAGGCCGAGGCGCCCTAGACGACGACGTCGAACGCGAGCGCGGCGGCGCCGAGCATCCCGCTCTCGTCGCCGTACCGCGCCGGCACGATGCGCACCTGGTCGCGCGCGGGCACGAGCGCGCGCTCGGCGACGACGGCGCGGGCCGGCTCGAGCAGCAGGTCGCCGGCGGCGACGAGGCCGCCGCCCACCACGACCACCTCGGGGTTGAAGACGTTGACGAAGCTCGCGATCCCGATCCCGAGCCACCGCCCGAGCCCCGCGATCACCGCGCGCGCCGCGGCGTCGCCGTCGTGCGCGAGCTCGGTGACGAGCGGCCCGGTGACGTCGCGCCCGCCGGCCAGCGCCTGGCCGAGCCCCGAGTCCGGGTGCGCCTCGGCCGCGCGACGCCCCTCCCGCGCCAGCGCGGGCCCGGAGACGAACGCCTCCAGGCAGCCGTGGTTGGGGCAGTTGCCCGGGCACGGCGGCCCGTCGTCGTCGACGACGATGTGCCCGAGCTCCGCGGCGGCGCCCGTGGCGCCGCGGACGATCTGCCCGCCGACGAGCAGGCCGCCGCCGATCCCCGTGCCGACGGTGAGCATCACGACGTCGCGGGCGCCGCGCGCGGCGCCGAAGCGGCACTCGGCGACGAGCGCGGCGTTCGTGTCGTTGTCGAGCACCACGGGCAGCCCGATTCGCTCGGCCAGGATGTCGCGGATCGGGACGTCGACGAGCGGCAGGTGATTGCACGCCATCGCCACGCCCCGGCGCGGCTCGACCAGGCACGGCACGCCGACGCCGACCGCGGCGATCTCGCGGGTCGTCGCCTCGCGCGCCTCCTGAACTGCCTCGACGATGGTGTCCAGGACGGCATCGCGGCGTGCCAGGCGGTAGGCGCGGTGATGCACCCGAAGCTCCGCGTCGACCGTCCCGGCGAGCAGCTTGGTGCCTCCCAGGTCGACGCCGATCACGCAGGCGTCGGCCATCGGCCTGCCACCATACATGCCGCATGCCGGACACCCCCAAGACGGCCGACACGCCGGACTACAAGGTCTACCGCACCCGCCCGCGCCTCCTCTCGCGCGGCGGGCGCGACGGCGGCTCGGCGCTCGACGAGCTCCGCGGCACCCCGCGGGACAAGCCGCCCCGGCGCCGGAAGCGGCTCACCGTCGGGCGCGTCCTGCGCTGGCTCGCGCTCGCGCTCGTCGGCTGGGTCGTCCTGTCGGTCGTGCTCTTCCTGGTCAGCTCCACGCTGCAGCAGAGCCAGGTCTCCGGCCGGACCGAGGCCCAGCTCGACGGTGGCGGGGTGGGGCTGACGAGCCCGCAGACGACCCTCGTGCTCGGCTCCGACCGGCGCACCGAGGCCACGCAGGAGCCCGGCAGCTCGACGACCGGGCCCAGCCGCTCCGACAGCATCCTGCTCCTGCGCTCCGGCGGCGGGCACAGCGCGAAGCTGTCGATCCCGCGCGACACGATCGTGGACATCCCGGGCCACGGGCGCGACAAGATCAACGCCGCCTACGCCATCGGCGGGGCCGCCCTCACCATCCAGACGGTCAAGCTCTACCTCGGCATCGACGTCGACCACGTCTTCGAGGTCAACTTCGCCAACTTCCCGGCGCTCATCGACGCGATGGGCGGCGTCGACTACACCGGCGGCTGCGTCGTCTCGCGCATCAACGGCGGCTTCAAGAACGGCGGCTACACGCTGCGCCTGCCGCGCGGGACGACGCACATCGACGGTCGCCAGGCGCTCGCGCTCGCCCGCACGCGCAAGAACGAGTGCAACCGGCGCGAGGACGACCGGACCCGGGCGCGCCGTCAGCAGAAGCTGCTCGCGGCGATGAAGGGCCAGGTGTTCTCGCCGAGCGGCTTCGTGCGGCTCCCGCTCATCTCGTGGAACGTGCCGAAGTCCGTGCAGTCCGACATGGGCGGCCCGCGGCTGCTGGGCTACGCGGTCGGCCTGGCGATCAACGGGGACGCGCCGACGCGGGTGTTGAAGCCCGCGGGCTTCGAGCGCCTGCCCAACGGCGGCGACGGCCTGCGCGTGTCCGACGAGGAGAAGCGCGCGGAGGTCGAGCGCTTCCTGCGCTGAGGCGCGCGCGGGACCCGGCACCGCGACCGCGCCGTGCGGGCGGGGTCGGGCCGCCCTAGTCCTTCTTCTTCGCCGACTTGCTCTTCTTGTCGCCCGACGAGGAGGACGAGGACTTCTCGGACGACTTCGACTCGCTCGACGACTTCGACTCGCTCGACGCGCTCGACGCGGAGTCCGACGAGCTGCTGGAGCCACCGTCCCCCGAGCCCGATCCCGAGCTCGAGCCCGAGCGCTCCATCTCCCGGTTGCGGCGCTTGGTGCCGTAGTCGGTGTTGTAGAAGCCCTTGCCCTTGAAGTGGACGGCGACAGGGTGGAACACCCGCTGGACGGGCGCCGCGCAGGTGCTGCACGACGACACCGGGTCGTCGGTCATCCTCTGCATGACCTCGAAGGTGTGCCCGTTCTCGCAGCGATACTCGTAGATCGGCATGGCACTCTGAGTATAGGAGTGCCAAACGGCGGACCGCTGAGTCACCGCATACCATCCCGGCCTCATGCCAGACGACGCCGTGACCATGGACAAGATCGTCGCCCTCTGCAAGAGGCGCGGCATCATCTTCCCCGCCTCCGAGATCTACGGCGGGATCGCCAACACGTACGACTACGGTCACTACGGGGTGCTGCTGAAGCGCAACGTCAGCGACGCCTGGTGGCAGGCGATGATCGGCGACCGCGACGACATCGTCGCCCTCGACTCGGCGATCATCCAGCATCCGCGCACATGGGAGGCGTCGGGCCACCTGGCCGGCTTCACCGACCCGCTCGTCGACTGCCGCACGTGCGGCCAGCGCTTCCGCGCCGACCACCTCGACGCGGAGCACGACGTCCGCTGCCCGCGCAAGCCGAGCCTCCTGCCCGGCCAGGGCCCGGAGTGCGACCTCACCGAGGCGCGCGAGTTCAACCTCATGTTCGAGACGACGATCGGCCCGGTGCAGGAGGCCGGCTCGACGGTGTACCTGCGTCCGGAGACCGCGCAGGGCATCTTCCTGAACTTCAAGACCGTCCTCGGCTTCGCGCGGCGCAAGCCGCCGTTCGGCATCGCGCAGATCGGCAAGTCGTTCCGCAACGAGATCACGCCGGGCAACTTCATCTTCCGCACGCTCGAGTTCGAGCAGATGGAGATGGAGTTCTTCGTCCCGCCGGCCGAGGCGGAGCAGTGGTACGAGCACTGGCTGCAGGCGCGCGTCCGGTGGTACGAGTCGCTCGGCATCCGCAGCGACCACCTGCGCCTGCGGGCCCACGATCGCGACGAGCTCAGCCACTACTCCAGCGCCACGAGCGACGTCGAGTACCGCTACCCCATCGGCTGGCAGGAGCTCGAGGGCATCGCCAACCGCGGCGACTTCGACCTCACCCAGCACGCGAAGCACTCGGGCGACAAGCTCGAGTACTTCGATCAGCAGACCGGCGAGCGCTACGTCCCGCACGTCATCGAGCCCGCCGCCGGCCTCGGGCGCGCGGTCCTCACGCTGCTCTGCGACGCCTACGACGAGGACGAGATCGGCGGCGAGGCGCGCACCGTACTCAAGCTGCACCCGCGAATGGCGCCCGTGAAGGCGGCCGTGCTGCCGCTCGTGCGCAAGGACGGCCAGCCCGAACTCGCCCGCGAGGTGCGCGACGCCCTGCGCGGGCGCATGCAGACCGAGTACGACGAGGGCGGCTCGATCGGCCGCCGCTACCGCCGCCAGGACGAGATCGGCACGCCGTGGTGCGTGACGATCGACCACCAGTCGCTCGAGGACCGCACGGTCACCGTCCGCGACCGCGACTCGCTGACGCAGGACCGCGTGGCGATCGACGAGCTGCCCGACGTGCTCGCCGCCCGGCTCGCGACGCCCTGGAGCTCGCCGAAGCTCACGGACTGACGGCCGCGCGGGGCGCCGCTCAGGGCGCCGGAGCCGGAGCCGGAGCCGGCGCGGGCGTCGTCGTCGACGGCGCCGGCAGCGGCGGCGTGGGCGGCGGGGACGCCGAGGGGGCGGTCTGCGCCGGCGGCGGCGCGGCGGGCGTCGGGCCCGGCTGCGGCGTCG
>JAXDHC010000011.1:0-7033 GCA_034664705.1 Solirubrobacteraceae bacterium | reverse complement strand
CGCTGCGCCTGGAGTGCGAGCACTTCCTGACCGCGATCCGCGAGGGGCGCGCGCCGGTCTCCGACGGCGAGAGCGGCCTGCGCGTCGTCCGCGTCCTCGAGGGCCTGCAGCAGTCGCTCGACGAGTCCCGCCGCGCGGGCGTCGCGCGCGTGGGCGGCTGAGCGGGGCGAGCGGTGCTGCGTCCCGCCGCAGAGGCCGCCGGACTGGTCCTCGGCGAGGGCGTGCGGATCGGCGACGGCGTCCTGTTCGGGGCCCACGTCGTCGTCCACGACGGCACGGAGATCGGCGACGGCTGCGTCGTCGAGGACGGCGTCGTGCTCGGCAAGGTCCCGCGCCTCGCGCGGACGTCGACGGCGTCGCGCGACGCCCCGGCGCCGCTCGCGCTCGGCCGCCGCGTCACCGTCTGCGCCGGCGCCGTGATCTACGCGGGCACGCGCATCGGCGACGAGGCGATCGTCGGCGACCAGGCCCAGGTCCGCGAGCGCACCGAGATCGGCGAGCGCACCGTGATCGGCCGCGGGAGCGCGATCGACAACGACGTGCGCATCGGCGCCCGCGTGAAGGTGCAGACGAACGTGTACGTCACCGGCCACAGCGTCGTCGAGGACGACGTGTTCATCGGCCCCGGCGCGTCGATGACCAACGACGACACGATGGGCCGCCACGGCCGCGACTACGCGCTGCGCGGGGCGACGCTGCGCCGCGCGTGCCGCATCGGCGGCAGCGTGGTCCTCGTGCCGGGCGTCGAGGTCGGCGAGGAGGCGTTCGTCGCCGCCGGCGCGGTCGTCACGCGCGACGTGCCGGCGCGCGGCTTCGTCGTCGGCGTGCCGGCGCGGCAGGTCCGCGACGTGCGCGACGACGAGCTGCTCGAGCGCTGGCGCTAGCGCGGTCGGCGCGACGCGGCGCCTACGCGCCGGCGCCGGGCCCGGGGCCGCGACGGCGCATGGCCAGGCCGGCCAGACCGCCGGCGAGCAGCACGGCGAGGCCGATGGCGCCGATGATCAGCGCCGTGCCGACGCCGCCACCCGACGTGGGCTGGTTGGCCTGCGCGGCGATCTGGGCGACCTCCTGCGGGGCCGGCGCCGGCGGGTCCCCGCTGCCGGGCGCGGTGGCCGTGGTCGCCTGGTCGTCCGTCGTCGTGCCCGGCTGGGCGTCGTCGCCGGACGTCTTGGCGCTGTCCGACGTCGAGCTCTTCTTCTTGTCCGAGCTGCTCTTGGACGTCGAGGACGACGTGGAGTCGTCGCCGGAGCTGCCGCTCCCGGCGCTGGAGCTCGAGCTGCTGCCGCTCGTCGCGGAGCCGCTGCTGCTGCTCGTGGAGGTGCTGCTCTTCTTCGAGCTGCTGCTCTTGGGCTTGACGCCCTCGCCGAACAGCGGCGCCTTCTTGTCCGTGGACTTCTTCTTCGTGGCCTTGCCCTGCGCCGCCTTGCGGGCGGAGTCGACGGGGAGGGCGTACTCCTTGGCCGCTGGTGAGTCGGGATCGATCGTGACGCCGGGCTCGGGCTCGCTCTGGGCATGCGCGGCGGGCGCGAGGAGGCCCGCCACGAGAAGCGTGCTGAACAGGAGTCGCAGGACTCGAATCATGCGTTTCAGGCTAGCGAGCCTCACGGACCACCGGTGCCGGGCGGGGCGCCCGGCGGGTTGGCGGCGAGATCCCGCAACGTCGAATCGAAGGGATTCAACGCCGACGCGCGGCGATAGTTGCGGCGGGCCTCGTCGAACTCCCCGCGGCGCACGGCGAGGTCGCCCAGCAGCGCCCAGGTCACGAACTCGTCGGGCTCCTTGGCCACCGCCTGCATGAGCGTCGCCCGCGCCGCGTCGGCCTGGTTGAAGCGCGCCAGCGCGGCCGCCTTGACGTAGTAGGTGCGCGGGTTCTCGCCGTCCAGGCGCAGCGACCGGTCCGCCTCGCGCAGCGCGTCGGCGGGCCGGTCGGCGAGCGCCGTGTCGGCCCGGTCGCGGAAGAAGGCGGCGAGCCCCTGGCGGCTGAGGCTGGCGGCGCTGACGACGAGCGCGAGGCCGGCGAGGCCGGCGGCGACGAGCGCGGCGGGCCGCAGGGCGAGGCGCCCAGCGTGCACCCGCGCCGCCACGTGCGCCTCGGCGGGCCGGCGCTGCAGGGCCATGACGGCCAGCATCGCGAGCGGGATCGCGGTGACGCCGGGCATCAGGTGCAGCCAGTCGACGCTCGTGTGCACGAGCCACGCCGTGACGACGCCGACGCCGGCGACCATGAGCGTGGCCGACATCGGCGAGCGCGCGGCGGCCGAGCGCATGCGGAACGCCGCGAGGCCGAGGCCCGCGATGAAGACGACGACCAGCCCGCCGCCGACGATCCCGAGCTCGGAGAGCTCCTGGAGCTCGAAGGAGTGCGGCTGGCGGATGTCCTCGCCGGTGCGCCGGGCGCTGAAGTACGGGCGGTCGTAGTTGCCGGCGCCGACCCCGAGCAGCGGGCGGTCGACGAAGGCGTCCCAGGCGACGCGCCAGTAGTCGTAGCGAGCGCCGGCGCCGGACGCCAGCCGCGACGACGCGTTCGTGTTCGGGTCCGAGCCGGGCTTGGCGCCGAGGCTGACGAAGGCCGACCACTGCTCGGAGACCTTGTCCTCGATCCGGCCCGCCGACGCGAGCGTGACGCCCGCGACGAGCAGCGCGCCGGCCGCGAGGACGGCGACGCCGGCCCGGGCGACCCGCGGGCGCAGCTCCGGGCGCGCGGCCGTGAGGCGCGCCATGCCCGTCACCGCGAGGCCCCAGACGACGCCGATCACGATCGAGGCGACGATCGCGGCGATCGCGGCGCGGTGCGCGACGCCCGGGGTCAGCGCTCCGCCCAGGCCGGTGTCGTAGACGTTCAGGAGCGGCCCCGAGGCAGCGATGACGCCGGCGCCGCACGCCAGCAGGGCGAACGCGCGCCGCACGCGGCTGCCCGGCACGAGGGCGACGACGATGACGAGCGAGCCGATCATCGCCAGCGCCGCGCCGCGGGACTGCGGCAGCAGCGCGAGGCAGGCCATGAGCGTCGCGCATCCCGCGCCGGCGCCGGCCAGCCACGCGGGGCGGTGGCGCTCGGCGACCGAGAAGCACAGCCAGAAGCCCATGATGAAGACGGTCGCCTCGGCGTTGATGTAGCCGAGCGGCTGGTCGAGGCGGCCGTTGACGAACAGCTGGCCCGGGTCGCTGCCGAGCATGCTCGCGAGGACGTAGACGGCGACGGCGCCGATGCCGACCGCCAGCCCGCCGGTGAGCCAGGCGCCGATCAGGTCCGTGCGCACGAGGACGATCGCGGTGGCGAGGATCGCCGCGAGGACGAACAGGCGGTTGCCCTCGGTCGTCGCCTGGAAGATCGACGGGGCCCACGCCGAGGAGAGCAGGCCCCACGCGCCGAGGGCGCCGAGCGCGCCCAGGCACAGGAGGGCGGCGCGGCTGAGCCGCGGGGGCCGCGCGATCGCCGCGGCGGTGGCGACGCCGAGGAGCACGAGGCCCATCGGGACCCACTTGCCCTCGTCGTAGTAGCCCGCGAAGAACGGGCTCGCGCCGGCCCAGACGCCGAGGGCGACGACGAACGGGAAGACCTGCCACTGCGACGGGACCGCGCGCCGCGGCCCGGGCGCGACCGCGGTGCCGCCGCTCAGGGCCACGGTGCTCTGCTCGCGCTCGCCGGCCTCGAGCAGCGCGATGGCCGTCGCGCCGGCGACGAGATACAGCACGACGATGAGCACGATCGCCGACGCGCCGCCGCTGACGGCGAAGAGGGCGAGCGCGGAGACCATCGCCTGGATCGCGCCGAGGGAGATGGCGACCGCGCGGGCCGTCCGCACGCGCCTGCGCGTGCGGTGCGTGAGGTGGTCGCGCCCGCCGGTGAGGATCGAGATCCCGCGCCGGCGGCGGGAGAAGATGACGAGGCTCGTGTCGAGCGCGGGGACGCCGACGAGCAGGAGTCCGACGACCAGGGCCTGCCAGGCGGGCACGGCCTGCGCGGAGCCGCTCATGACGAGCGTGGCGACGCCGAAGCCGATCGGCATGCTGCCGCCGTCGCCGAGGAAGATGCGGGCGGGGGAGGAGAGGTTGTGCGGCAGGAAGCCCAGGCACGCGCCGCAGAGCGTCGCCGCCGCCGCGGCGAGCCACAGGTCCCCGCGGACCACGCCCATGATCGCGACGGCGGCGGAGACGACGAGCGCCATCGTGCTCGCGGCGCCGTCCATGTTGTCGAAGAGGTTGAACGCGTTGACGACCGCGACCGTCCACACCACGGTCAACGCGAGGTCGACGGGCCCGCCGAGCCCGAGGTCCCAGCCCAGCCCGGACTGCCAGACCATCCACGCGAGCGCCACCTCGACCACGACGCGCCAGCCCGGCGCGACGTTCCGGCGGTCGTCGATCGTGCCGACCGCCCACAGCACGACCATCCCGCCCAGCAGCGGCAGCGTCCGGCCCCAGTCGCTCGCCGTGGTGGCGACGAGGGCGAGCAGGACGCCCGCCATGACCGCCGCTCCGCCCAGATACGGCGTGGGGCGCGCATGGCCCTTGTAGCCGGCGGGTTTATCGTAGAACTGGAGCCGGTCCGCGACCCGGATGGCGACGGGGGTTGCGCTGTAGACGACGGCGAGCGCGACGGCGAGTCCCAGGAGGGGCCTCGTCTCAGGCGGCAAGCGGTGAACCTCCTTGCCGCGCCCGCTCGTGCGCGATGACGTCGCGGATCGCGTCGTCGACGGTGAGGGTCGGCTCCCAGCCGGTCAGCTCGCGGATCGCCGTCGTGTCGGGCTTGCGGCGCCCGAGCTCCTCGAAGCCCTGGTCGTAGGCGTCGTCGTAGGCGACGAACTCGATCTCCGAGTCCGACTCGGTGTGGTCGATGACCCGGCGGGCCAGCTCGATGATCGGGATCTCCATCGAGGCGCCGATGTTGAAGACGTTGCCGACGCTGCCGGGGTGGTCGACGAGCGACAGGATCGCCCGCACGCTGTCGAACACGTGGGCGAAGCAGCGCGTCTGGCTGCCGTCGCCGTAGACCGTGATCGGCCGGCCCTCGAGCGCCTGGCGGACGAAGGTCGGGACGACCATGCCGTAGCGGCCGGTCTGCCGCGGCCCGACCGTGTTGAACAGCCGCACGACGGTCGCGGCGGCGCCCTGCTCGCGGTGGAGGCTGTGGGCGAGGCACTCGCCGAACGCCTTGGAGGTCTCGTAGCACCACCGCGCCTTGAACGGCGACCCGAGGACGCGGTCGGCGTCCTCGTCCAGCGCGCCGCTGGAGTTCTTGCCGTACACCTCGGAGGTCGAGGTGAACAGCAGCCGCTTGCCGTGGCGGGCGATGGCGCCCATGACGTTGTCGGTGCCGCGGACGTTCTTGAGCAGCGAGTCGAGCGGATTGGACACGACGAGCTGGACGCCGACGGCCGAGGCCAGGTGGAACGTCACGTCGGTCTCGGACACGAGCCGCTCGACGAGCTCGGCGTCGGTCGTGGAGCCCTCGACGAACTCGACGTCGGCCGCCCAGTCGTGGTCGAGGTTCTCCCGGCTGCCGGTGGTGAGGTCGTCGAGGACGACGACGCGGGAGCCGCGGCCCACGAGGCTCTGCACGAGGTGCGAGCCGATGAAGCCGGCTCCGCCGGTGACGAGGATGTTCTGGCTGGAGTCGGGTCGCGACACGGCGTCGGGCTCTTGAAAAGACATGGGGCGCAAGGGTACAGTCGCGTCCCGCACGCGGGCCGTGGGGCCGGGGGAGCGCGCGTGCCGTCCCCTCGTGAGACGCGCACGGACCGCGAAAGTTCCGCTCCCCGCCGGACGGCATGAGCGCGCGACGAGGCGCCGCGAGACGCTCAGCTTCGCTTCACCGGCTCGCGAGGGCGGCTATCGTGGCCCGCTTCAGGCAAGCCACGAAGGAGCTGGACGGGCGTGCAACTGCTGGTCACCGGTGGCGGAGGGTTCATCGGCTCACATCTCGTCGAGCGCCTCGTGCGCGACGGACACCGCGTGCGCGTGCTCGACAACTTCACGACGGGGCATCGCAAGAACCTGGCCCCGGTCGTCGACGACATCGACCTCGTGGAGGGCGACCTCCAGAGCTACGAGCGCGCGCATGCCGCGGTCCGCGGCTGCGAGATCGTGCTGCACCAGGCGGCGATGCCGTCGGTCCCGCGCTCGGTCCAGGATCCGCTCACGAGCAACGCGTCCAACGTGATCGGCACGCTGAACGTCCTGCTCGCCGCGCGCGACGCCGGCGTGCGGCGCGTCGTCTTCGCCTCGTCGTCGTCGGTCTACGGCGCCACGCCGGGGCTGCCGAAGCACGAGGGGCTGCCGACGCTGCCGATCTCGCCCTACGCCGTGGCCAAGCTCGCCGGCGAGGGCTACTGCCGCTCGTTCAACGAGGTCTACGGCCTGCAGACGGTGGCGCTGCGCTACTTCAACGTCTTCGGCCCTCGCCAGGACCCGGCGTCCCAGTACTCGGCCGTGATCCCGAACTTCATCACCGCCGCGCTGCGCGGCGAGGCGCCCGTGATCTACGGCGACGGTGAGCAGTCGCGCGACTTCACGTTCGTCGAGAACGTCGTGGACGCCAACGTCCTCGCCATGACGGCCTCCGACGTCGTCGCCGGCCGCGCCTACAACGTGGCGTGCGGCGAGCGCATCAGCCTCAACGGCCTCGTCGCCGCGATCGGCCAGACCATCGGCCGCACGATCGAGGCCCGCTACGAGGCCGGCCGGGCGGGCGACGTCCGCCACTCCATGGCCGACTCGACCCGCGCCGCGGAGGACTTCGGCTACCGCGTCGTCGTCCCGTTCCAGGAGGGCCTGGCGCGCACGATCCAGCACTACACCGAGGCCGGGGACGAGGCGTCGCTGGCTGCGATGTAGGGGGCCGTTTCCGGCTTCGTCGGTGGCGCTCCGTTCGGGGCGTCGGTTTGGAGGGCGTCGAGCAGGAAGTCGCCGCGCGCGCCGGTGTCGGTGTCGGCCGCGGGTACACCGAGCCGCCGCCGGCGGCCCGCGCCGCGAGACATCGAGTGGTCACTTCGTGCCCTACAGGGACAACATAATGATACGGCGACCACCG
>JAXDHC010000010.1:0-2694 GCA_034664705.1 Solirubrobacteraceae bacterium | reverse complement strand
GCGCGAAGCCCGTGAGGAAGTTGAACATGTCCCCCACGTCGGCGCCGAGGTCCTCGTCGCACGTGAACAGGCCGAAGTCGGTGTAGAGGCGCGCCGTCTGCGGGTGGTAGTTGCCGGTCCCGATGTGGACGTAGTGGCGCACGCCGTCGCCCTCGCGGCGCACGACGAGCAGGCACTTCGCGTGGGTCTTCAGCGCCGGGTGGCCGTAGACGACGTGGACGCCGGCCTCCTCCAGCGCGCGCGCCCAGCCGATGTTCGCGCGTTCGTCGCCGCGGGCCTTCAGCTCCACCATGCAGACCGCCTGCTTGCCCTTCTCGGTCGCCCGGATGAGGGCGGGCACGAGCGGCGTGTCGTCCGACGTGCGGTACACGGTCATCTTGATCGCGAGGACGTCGGGGTCCTCGGCGGCCTGGGCGACGAAGCGCTCGACCGACGTCGAGAAAGAGTCGTACGGATGATGGACGAGGACGTCGCCCTGGCGGATCACGTCGAACATGTCGACGCCCTCGCCGTCCTCGCCCTGCAGCCGGGGCTGCGTCACCGGCGTCCACGGCGGGTCGCGCAGCTCGCTGAAGCCGGGCAGCTTGACGATCTGCCAGAGGTCGGTGAAGTCGAGCAGGCCCTCGACGCGGTACGCCTGGCGCGCCTCGGCCTTGAGCCCGACGCGCAGCGCCTCGCGCAGCTCCTCGGACATGTCGGCGTTGACCTCGAGGCGCACGACCTCGCCGAAGCGCCGGCGACGGAGCTCGGCCTCGACGGCCACGAGCAGGTCGTCGGCCTCGTCGGAGACCTCGAAGTCGGCGTCGCGGGTCACCCGGAACACGCCGTGGTCGATGACCTCCATCCCCGGGAACAGGGCCTGCAGGTTGGAGGCGATCACCTCCTCCAGCGGCACGAACGTGAGCCCGTCGCCACCCACCGGGACGAAGCGCGGCAGCATCTCCTTCGGCACCTTGACGCGCGCGAACGTGCGCAGCCCGGTCTGCGGGTCGCGGACGAGCACCGCCAGCGACAGCGACAGGTTGGAGATGTAGGGGAACGGCCGCCCCACGCCGACGGCGAGCGGGGTCAGCACCGGGAAGATCTGGCGGCGGAAGTGCTCGGCCAGCTCGTCGCACTGCTCGCGCGGCACGTCCCTCATCCGGACGATGCGGATGCCGTGCTCCGCCAGCGCGGGGCGCAGGTCGCGCTCGACGCATCGCGTCTGGCGCTCGTTCAGCGCGAGGATCCGCGTGCGCAGCTCGTCGATGACCTGCGACGGCGTGCGGCCGTCGGGCCCCGGGTCGCTCAGGCCCGCGTCGACCTGGTCGTGCAGGCCGGCGACGCGGATCATGAAGAACTCGTCGAGGTTGGACGTGAAGATCGCGGAGAACTTCAGGCGCTCGAGCAGCGGGTTGTCCGCCTGCTCGGACAGCTCGAGCACCCGCTCGTTGAACGCCAGCCACGAGAGCTCGCGGTTCTCGTACAGCTTGGGATCGTCGAGGTCCGAGGGCGGCGGCTCGGGCTCGGGGGCCGATCGCGGGAGGGCGTGGATCGTCTGCTGCTCGGTCATGAGGCTCGAGCGCGCGACTCTAGGGCCCCGTCACCGGGCGACCCGTTGCCGTCTGGTGAACGCGATGTCAACGCCCCGGCCGGGCGCTCCTCGATGGCGTACCGCAGCCGGGTCGCGAAGGCGTTGCGCTGCAGGCGCGCCCACAGCTGCAGGAAGCGCTCGAACAGGAGCGCCCGGCGCGCCACCAGGTGGACGGCGAGCGTGTTCAGCCCGCGCCACGCCGTCGCGTGGGTCGTCGAGGCGGCGTGGGCGGCGTCGAGATCGGCGGTGCCCGCCGACGCCCGCGCCCGGGCCTCGCGCGCGTCCGCCGCGCGCAGCTCCTCGAGCAGGGCCAGCACCCGCGGCAGCTGCTCGTCGCAGTCGTGGATCTCGCCGAGGAGGTCCTGCACGTCCTTGGTGCGCTTCAGCGCGGTGGCGGCATACGGCCCGAAGCACGTGTCGGCCGTCACCTCGAGGATGTAGCGCAGGCGCTTGGCCGCGATGCGCATGTCGTGCAGCGCCACGACCTCGCTCGGGTCCAGCGCGCGCGGCATGAAGGACAGGAGCTCGTCGAGGCGCACGGCGACGATCCGCTCGGCGTTGTCGGCCAGCG
This sequence comes from Solirubrobacteraceae bacterium, assembly GCA_034664705.1. Lineage (GTDB taxonomy): Bacteria > Actinomycetota > Thermoleophilia > Solirubrobacterales > Solirubrobacteraceae > JAOPZW01. The sequence continues at coordinate 550 of JAXDHC010000010.1, read as the reverse complement.
CGGCCGCCGGATCGAGCCCCTTGACCCTGCGAGCCTTCACGAGCGCGCCGTCCCGCCCGGCGGTGCGGCGGCCGCCGCGAGCGCGGCGAGCCGGCCCGGCAGCTCGCTCTCCTCGGCCTCGGCGAGCGCCCGCGCGAGGACGGCGTTGCCCTCGGCCTGGTCGGCCCGCGCGCGGTCGGCGAACGCGTCCACGCCCAGCACGTCGGCCGTCGTGAGCGCGGCGCGCATGTCGTGCAGGCGCGCGAGGAGCACATCGGGGTCGCGGCGGGCGCCGAGCGCGTCGGCCAGCGCCTTGACCTCCCTCAGGACCGGCCGCAGCGCCCCCTTCGGGAAGCACGGCGCGTAGATCTCCAGGACGGCCCGCAGGCGCCGCGTGGCGACGCGCATGTCGTGGACGCGCTCGATGTCGTCGGTGTCGAGGACGCCGCCGGCGTACTCGAAGACCTCGTCGGCGCGAACCGCGACCGTCGCTGCGGCCGCCTGGGCGAACGTCATGTCCGCCTGCAGGCCGGGGATGTCGCGAGCCTTGGCCATGTTGAGCATTCAACTA
>JAXDHC010000009.1:0-12256 GCA_034664705.1 Solirubrobacteraceae bacterium | reverse complement strand
CGCTGCGCAGGCGGGCCAGCTCGGCCTCGGCGGGCGACATGAGCCGCGTGATCGCCTCGAGGGTCACCGAGGTGGGCTCGAGGCCCAGGGCGGCGCCGGCGCGGATCAGCAGGCCGGCGCGCTCGGTCTCGAGGCGCCCGCGGGCGCCCGTCTCGGCCTGGATCTCGGTCATCGACGCGAGCACGCCGTCGACCTGCCGGGCCCGGACGGCCGCGGCCTGGCGCAGGATGCACTCGAGCAGGCGCTGGGCGGAGACGATCTGGGTCTGGAGGTGCGAGAGCACCTCGGCGCCGAGCTGCGTCGTGGCCGCGACCGGGGTCATGCCGGCCTCCGCATCGACGTGTAGAGGTCGCGGGCGAGGCCGATGCCGCCGGCGCCGGTGACCGCGTCGGCCACGATGCCGGGCAGCATGTCGCGGTAGGCGGAGGTCGCGGCGCTCTCGCCCTGGCCCTCACCGTCCTCGCCGTCGGCCGCGCCGGTGGCGCCTGCCGACATGGTCTTCGTGAGCTCGCCGACGAGCATGCGCTCGAAGGCCAGCGCGGAGCGGTAGGTCTCCTGCGCGTCCTTGCCCGCCGCGCGCACGTCCGCGGGGAGGGCGGCGGCGCCGGCGACCGAGGAGAGATCCAGGCCGCTCACGACTTCACCCGGTTGGCGATCTCGAGGAGCTGGTCCTGCATCTGGACCGCGCGGCTGGCGAGCTGGTAGCTGCGCTGCGAGTCCATCATCTGGCTCATCGTGTCGCCCATGTCGACGTTCGAGGCCTCGACCTGGGCGGGCAGCAGGGTCGCGCCCGCGGCCGCCCGCGGCTGACCGCTGGCCGCCGTCGCGACGAAGAGGTTGTCGCCGGCCGGCTGCAGCCCCTGGGGCGCGGGCACGGTGACGATGTCGATGCGGCCGAGCGCCTGCCCGCCCGCGGTGACGGTCCCGTCGCGGGCGATGGCCACCTTGGCCGGGTCGGCGCCCGCGGGGAGCGCGATGGCCGGCTGGACGAGCTCGCCGCGCTGCGTGGTGAGCCGGCCCTGCGGGTCGAGGCGCAGCGCGCCGTCGCGGGTGAGAGCGTCGGTGCCGTCGGGGCGGCGCACGCGCAGGAAGCCGTCGCCGGAGATGGCGACGTCGAGGGGGTTGCCGGTCTCGCGCAGCGAGCCCTGCTCGAAGCCGCGCCCGATGGTCGTGGTGCCGGCGCCGGCGCCGCTCGACACGCGGCCGGAGGCGTCGCGGACGTACAGCAGGTCGCGGAACGCGACGCGCGTGCGCTTGTAGCCGTCGGTGCTCACGTTCGCCACGTCGTTGGCGAGCGTGTCCATTCGCGTCTGCTGCGCCGCCATGCCGGCGGCGGCGGAGTACAGGCCTTCGAGCATCGGTCTCCTAGATCTGGGAGCCCGGCTTCCGCTCTGCGGTCCAGCCGGTGTCTCGTCTTCTCGTCTTGCGTCATCGTCCGCCGGCGGCGGAACTTGAGTGGGTGACGGGCTGCGGTCGCTTCGGGGCGCGGGCGCCCGGGGGCGCGAGCTCGGGCCTAGCCGATCGCGCCGACCTGGTTGGCCGCCTTGCTGAGCGTGCCGTCGATCGTCGTGATGACCTTCTGGCCGGACTCGAAGGCGCGCAGCGAGGCGATCATGTCGACCATCGCCCGGGCCGGATCGGCGCCCGAGCCCTCGAGACCGCCGGCGCGCACGCGGCCGGTGGCCGGGCCCGCGGCCGCGCCCTGCAGGAGGGCGTCGCCGACCTTGCGGGCGTTGGGCACGTTGAAGATCCCCACGTTGGCGGCGTCGACCTTGCCGTCGGCCGCCACGCGAACGGGCTGGTTGCCGGGGCCGAGCACGCGGTTGCCGCGCTGGTCGACGAGCGTGCCGTCGGCCGCGGCGCCGAACTGGCCGTTGCGGGTGTAGCGCACGCCCTGCGCGGTCTGGACGGCGAAGTAGCCGTCGCCCTCGACCGCGAAGTCGAGCGGCTCGCCGGTCTCGCGGACCGGCGCGGCGCTCAGGTCGGTGACCTGGCGCTCGATGCGCGAGCCGAGCCCGAGCGGGCCGACCTGCGCGCCGGTGGCGGTGTTGGAGAGCAGCAGGTCGCCGAAGCTTCCCTGCACGGCGCGGTCGGCCTTGTAGCCGGGGGTGGACGCGTTGGCGAGGTTGTTCGCGATCAGGTCCTGTCGGGCCATCTCGCTGACCATGCCCGACGCGGCGATGTAGAGGCCACGTTCCATGACCGGGTGATCGGCGCTGCGGCATCATCCTTGAGCCATGGATGTCCTGCGCGTCGAAGTCGCGCTGCTGCGCGCGGCGCTCCCCGACCTGATCCTGCGGCCCGGCATGACGCTGCCCGCCCGCGTGCTGGAGCGCGCGGGCCAGCATGGGCTCCTGCTGCTCGCGGGCACGCCGCTGAGCGCGGAGCTGCCCGACGACGTGCCGGCGGGCGCGCGGCTGCGCCTTCGCGTCGAGGAGGTCGGCCACGAGCGCGTGGTGCTGCGGGCGGTCGAGACGCCGGCCGCGGGCACCCAGCAGGCGCACGCGCCCGCGCGCGAGGAGCCGGCGGCGCGCGCCGCGCAGCCGGCGCAGATGCCGCCCCCGGACGTCGCGCTGCCGCTGCCGGGCGGGCGCCAGGCGGAGGTGCGCGTCACCGAGCGGGCGTCGGAGGAGCGCCAGGCGGGTGAGCCGGCGTCGGTCGGGCTGGCCTACGAGTCGCCGGCGCTCGGGACGCTCGACATGCGGATCGTGCACCAACCCGGCGCGGGGATGCAGGTCACGGTCGGCGCGATGGCGGGCATGCCGGAGGCCGAGGTGCGCCGGGCGGCCGAGGAGCTGCGCGCGGCGCTGTCCGCGGCGACGGGCCTGCCGGCGACCGTCCGGGTGGTCGCGCGCCCGCCGGAGCAGAAGGTCGACCTGTATGTCTGAACGCCCGCCGAAGCGCGCGGCGGCGCTCCGCTACACCGACGGCCTCGACGCGCCGGAGGTGCTGGCCACGGGCGCCGGCGAGGTCGCGAGGCGGATCGTCGAGGCGGCGCGGGCCGCCGGGATCCCGGTGCGCGAGGATCCCGCGCTGGCCGAGGCGCTCTCGCGGCTCGACATCGGGCGGGTGATCCCGCCCGAGCTCTACCAGGCGGTCGCCGAGGCGCTGGTCTGGGCGTATCGCCTGGACGCGCGCGCGGCGACCGGCGCTACGCGACCTCGCGGAACAGCGACTCGTCCTCGCTGAGCGTGCTGCGCAGCGAGCGCTTGAGCTCGGTGTGGATCTGGCAGACGCGGCTCTCCGAGACGCCGAGCACGTCGCCGATCTCGCGCAGCGTCAGCTCCTTGACGTAGAGCAGGACGGCGATCTCGCGCTGACGCTGGGGCAGGCGGCCGAAGGCGCGGCGGAAGCGGTCCTTGGCGTCGCCCATCGACGTGACGTGCTCCGGGTCGGCGCGCAGGTCGTCGCTCGCGAGCGTGTCGACGCGCTCGACGCCCGAGTCCTCCTCGCCGGGGACGATCGCGTTGAGCGAGGTGAGATCCGACGTGGCGATCTTCTGCTCGCGCTCGCGCAGCTCGACGACGGTCGTGCCGAGCGAGTCGGCCAGCTCCTCGCGGGTCGGCGGCCGGCCGTGGACGCCGGCGAAGTTGCGGCGGGCGGCCTCGATGTCGCGCTCCCAGCGGCGGACGGAGCGCGGCGCCCAGTCCTGGCGGCGCAGCTCGTCGAGGATGGCGCCGTGGATGCGGGTCCACGCGAACTGCTCGAGCGTCGCGCCCTTCTCCGGGTCGTAGCGGTCGATGGCGTTGATGAGCGCCTCGAGCCCGCAGGAGATGAAGTCCTCGACCTGGCAGCTGGCCGGAAGCTCGCGGACCTTGCGGTAGGCGATGTACTTGACCAGCGGCGCGTAGGTCATGATCAGGCGGTCGCGCAGCCGCGGGTCCTGCGTGTCGCGGTACTCGCGCCACAGCTGCTGCGCGTCCTCGGACGCGATCCAGCGACGGCGGGGCGTTTCGGTCTGCATTGGCGTACGGGCTCCGGGGGGGATCAGAGAAGGGGAGGACAACTTGAGCCCGTATCGGCCTGTTGAACGCGCCTTTTTAGGGTGAAGTGTCCATCGGGCCATCCCCACTTCTGGGGATGGGGGCCTCGCCTCAGGTTGTGGGGCCTGCGGCCGATGACCCGGGACGCACCCCAACGCATCTCCGTCGAAAGGCTCGATCCGTCCCATGGCCCTGCGCGTCACACGTCCCACAGCACGCCCCTCGGCGCCCGCCGATCCGCGCGCCGCCGCGAGCGCCGCGCTCGCCCGCGAGGACCTCGCCGCGTATCGCTCGCTGTTCGCCGACACCGGCGCCGTGACGGACGTCCACGAGCGCTACCGGACCCGCAAGGCCATCCTCGAGGCCGGCCTGGCCGGCGGCGGCGCCGAGGCGCCGCGCGCCGTCGCGCAGCGCTTCGCCACCGTGGCGGGCATCGTCCTCGACGTGCTCGAGGACGATCCGCGCGAGCCCGTCCTCCTGAACTTCGCCGCCGTGGCGCTGTACGAGCTCGGCGCCTGGCCCGCCGCCGAGGCGCTCTTCCGCGCCGCCCAGCGCCTGAGCCCCACGCTGCCGCACGTGCGCGACAACCTCGCCGCCCTGGCGCAGATCCGCCGGGCCGGGCGTCGCCCGCAGGTCCCGGCCGCCGTCGCCGTCGTGCTGCCCAAGCTCGCCCGCCGCGCGGAGCGCTGCGCCTCCGCCGCGCAGCCGGTCAAGGGCCTGACCCTCAGCCTCTGCATGATCGTCCGCGACGAGGAGGAGATGCTGCCGCGCTCGCTGGCCGCCGTCCGCGGAGCGGTCGACGAGATCGTCGTCGTCGACACCGGCTCCGCCGACCGAACGGCCGAGATCGCCCGGTCGTTCGGCGCCCGCGTGATCGAGCGCGAGTGGACCGGCTCCTTCGCCGAGGCGCGCAACGCGTCCCTGGACGCGGCGACCGGCGACTGGGTGATGTACCTCGACGCCGACGAGGTCCTCGTCGACGGCGACGCCGAGCGCCTGCGGGCCCTCACGGGCCGCACGTGGCGCGAGGCGTTCCATCTCGTCGAGACGAACTTCACCGGCGAGCTCGGGGCCGGGACGGCGGTCACGCACAACGCCCTGCGCGTCTTCCGCAATCGGCCGGAGTACCGCTTCGAGGGACGCATCCACGAGCAGATCTCCGCCCGGATGCCCAACGATCTCCCCGAGCGCTTCGAGGGCACCGACGTCCGCGTCGAGCACTACGGCTACCTCGGCGTGGTCCGCGACGAGAAGGACAAGTCGCGCCGCAACATCGAGCTCCTCGAGCGCCAGCGCGACGAGGACTCCGAGGAGCCCACCTTCTTGCACTTCAACCTCGGCTCCGAGTACGCGGCCATCGAGGAGAACGACAGCGCGCTGGAGAGCTTCGAACGCGCGTGGGAGCTCATGCGCGCCCGCCCGGAGCGCGAGCACATCGGCTACACGCCCGCGCTCCTGAGCCGCCTGGTCCGCGCCCGCCGCCTCGGCGGCCACGCCCCCGAGGCGATCGAGCTCGCCGACGAGGGCCTCGAGCTCCTGCCGGGCTTCACCGACCTCGTGTTCGAGCAGGCGCACGCCGCCCAGCAGCTCGGCGATCGCGAGCGCGCCGCCGCGCTGCTCGAGCGCTGCGTGGAGATGGGCGACGCCCCGAGCCGCTACACGGCGACGGCGGGCTGCGGCAGCTACCTCGCGCTCGTCGCCCTCGCCGGGATCCGCCGCGAGGCGGGCGACGTCGGGGCCGCCCGGGCGCTGCTGGCACGGTGCCTCGACGAGCACCCGGGCTACATCGGCGCCGTCGCGCCGTACGCCTCCGCCGTCCTCGCCGACGACGTCGCGCCCGAGCAGGTCGTCCGGGAGATCGGCGAGCGCTCCGGCCGGCTGAGCGCGATCGCCCGCTTCCTGCTGGGCACCGCCCTGTACGAGGCCGGCCACACCGAGGCGGCCGAGGGCCAGTTCCGGATCGTCGTGGAGGCGCAGCCGCGCAACGTCGCCGCGCGGGTGGCGCTGGCCGAGAGCGTGCTCTCGCAGCGCCGCTGGGCCGAGGCGGCCGAGGTCGCCGCCGGCGTCGCCGACGGCGTCCCGCTCGCCGGCGCCGCCCGGCGGGCCGAGCTGTTCGCGCGGATCGTGGCCGGCGACCAGGAGGCGGCCGAGCGCGCCGCCCTGCGCGCCCGCTCCGACCTGGCGGCCGGCGAGCTCGCCGGCTACGACGCGTGGCGCCGGCTCGCCGCCGGGCAGCACGCGTCCGTCGCGCCGGCCGACGCCGCGCCGGCCCTCGCCGTCGCCCTCGAGGCGCTGCTGCGCGTGGAGGAGCTCGACCCCGTCGCGAGCCTGCTGTCCGCGATCGACCACACCGCCGTCCCGCGCCGCATGCGCCGAGAGCTGCTCGCCGGGATCTACCTGCGCCGGGGCTTCCTGGAGTCCGCCGCGGAGGAGTGGATGGGCGCGTGCCACGAGGACGGCCCGGACACCGACGCCCTCGTCGGCCTGGCGCAGGTCGCGTGGGCGCAGGGCCTGCACGACGACGCGCTCGTCTTCGCCCGCGAGGCCGAGGCGCTGGACCCCGGCCATCCGGTCGCGGCCGGGCTCGCCGAGCGGCTCCTGGGCGCGCTGCCCGCCCTCGCCTCAAGTCCCGTCTGAGGCGGCCGATGACGGACGGTACGCATTCGCGCGGGCAGGATCCTCCGCCCACGAAGTCACCAGGAGCCAGGATGAGCTTCGATCTGAACCGAATCGACCCCCGGCGCGCGGCCGCCATCGACCCCGTGCGCCCCACGACAGCGGCGCCCGCGGGCGGCGCGTTCGACCGCGCGGTCCAGGCCGCCACGCGACGCGACACGCTCGACGTCATCCCGGCGTCGCCGCCACCGGAGCTTCGAGACGAGATATCCGCTGCCCAGCGCGCGGTGCAGGAGATGCACGCGCGTGGCCGGGAGCTTCATTTCCAGATGACCGACGGCCGCGTGCGCATCGAGCTGCGAGATCTCGACGGGAACGTCCTGCGCGAGATCCCGCCGTCCGAGGCCCTCGCGATCGCCGCCGGCGGAAGGTACGAGTAGCCATGGCCGGACTGACCCTCAGCGGGATGGCATCGGGGCTCGACAGCGCCACGATCGTCGAGCAGCTGATGCAGATCGAGCGCCAGTCGCAGGTCAAGCTCAAGGTCCGCGAGGCGGGGCTCCAGGCCCGTCAGTCGGCGCTCACCGACGTCAACACGCGCCTGAAGAACCTCGCGACGGCCGCGAAGGCGCTCACCGACGTCGGCGCCTGGGCGGACACCCAGTCGCTGGACGTGAACGACGCGACGAAGGTCGGCGCGCGCCGGCTGGGCGGAGCGGCGCCGGGCGGCCACGAGCTCGTCGTCACGACGCTGGCCCGCGCCGAGCAGCGCGGCTACGCCTACAGCGCCTCCGACTCAACGCTGAGCTTCACGACGTCCGCGGGCACCACGTCGGTCTCGCTGACCGCGGCGGACACCGGCCAGACGGCGGCCGACAAGATCAACGCGACCGCCGGCGTCCCCGTCTACGCCGTGTTCGTCAAGGACCCGGGGAACGACCCGGCGAAGGACCGGCTGATCCTCACCCGCAAGGACACCGGCCAGTACGCGGCCGCCGACCTCGCCGTCGGCGGGACCACGACGTGGGCCGCCTCCGAGGCGCGCACGGCCGGCGTGGACGCCGCCTACACGATCGACGGCGTTGCCGGCAGCAACAGGACGAACGTGCTCACCGCAGCGGTTCCGGGGCTCGAGCTGACGCTCAAGGCCACGGGGACGAGCTCGATCACCGTCGGCGCCCCCGGGCCCGACCCCGAGGCCGTCAAGGGCAAGGTCAAGGCGTTCGTCGACCAGTACAACTCGACCATCGACTTCATCCGCGGGAAGCTGACCGAGAAGCGCGTCCCCAACGCGGCGACCGAGACCGACGCGCGCAAGGGCGTCCTGTTCGCCGACACCCAGCTCACCGGGCTGCTGTCCGCGCTGCGGACCTCGGTCTCCGAGCGCGTGAAGTCCTTCTCCGACGCGGGCAGCCCGATCGCCGGGCTGGGCGACATCGGCGTGTCGACCGGCGCGGCGACCGGCACCCAGAGCACCGCCGACCAGCTGGCCGGCAAGCTCACCGTCGACGACGCGAAGCTCACCGCGGCGCTCCAGAACAACCGCCTGGACGTCAAGGCCTTCCTCACCGACGCGACGAACGGCATCAGCACGAAGCTGACGTCCCTGCTCGACCCGGTCTCCAAGAGCGACGGCGTCGTCGACCAGCGCGCCAAGCAGGCGGGGTCGGAGATCACGCGCATCGACAAGCAGCTCGAGACGATGGAGTCCCGTCTCACCGCGAAGTCCGACCGTCTCAAGGCCCAGTTCGCGGCGATGGAGGCGGCGATGGCGCGCAGCCAGACGCAGCAGCAGTGGCTCACCGCACAGCTCGCCGGACTGAGCTGATCGGGCTCAAAGGACGCCGCCCGGTGCCGATCACCGGGGCAACCCCTTCCCCCCGACTCTCCCGAAGAGGCCCATGACCGCTTACGCCGCCGTTCCCAATGTCTACCGCCAGAGCGCAGTGCTCACCGCCACGCCGGGGCAGCTCGTCGTGATGCTCTACGACGGTGCCCACCGCTTCCTCGCCCAGGCCGCCGTCGCCATGCGCGAGGGCCAGATCGCCGTGACCGGCGAGAAGCTGCGCCGCGCGGAGGCCATCATCGACGAGCTCCTGGCCACGCTCGACATGTCGGCCGGCGAGATCGCCGTCCGCCTGCAGGCGCTGTACGCCTTCTTCAAGGACCATCTCGCCACCGCGCGGATCGAGCAGGACGCCGACAAGGTCGAGGAGGTCGCCCGCTTCGTGCGCGACCTGCGCGACTCGTGGGCCCAGATCGCGGGCGCGTGAGCGACCCCTACGCCCTCGTGGCGGACCTCGCGGAGGCCGAGCGCGAGCTCGCCTCCGAGGGCCGCATCGAGGAGCTCGCGGCGCTGCAGGCGCGGCGCGCGGCGTTCGTCGCCGAGCTGCCCGCCCAGGCGCCCGCGAGCGCCGAGCCCCACCTGCGCCGCGCGGCCCAGGCCCAGGCGCACGTCACGGCCGCCCTCGCGGCCTCGACCGGCGCCGCCCGCGGCCAGGTCGTGCGCCTCGAGCACGGCCGCGGCGCCGTCGCGGCCTACCGGCCGGCGGCGCCCCCCGCGCCCAGCGTCACCCGGCGCGGCTGAAGCACCCAGCAGGTCCCTGGCCTCCCGCCGCGCCGCCGGTCGCGCGGGGCGGCGGCCGATGTCTGACGCCGCCCTCAAGTCTCGCGGCGCGGCGCCGATGACGGAGACGGCCCCCAAGGACGGGAGCCGGGCAACAGTCCAGGGACGGACGTCAAAGGAGCCTTTCCCATGGAGCTGTTCGACACCACCCAACTCGGCCTGAAGCGCGCCATCTCCGGCGCCGCTCAGCGCCAGAACGTGCTCGCCGACAACGTCGCGAACGCGAACACGCCCGGCTTCAAGCCGCGTGACGTGGACTTCCACACGGCGCTGCGCAGCGCCTTCGCCGATGGGCGGGACGCGGTGCAGAGCGCGTCGTTCGCCGAGTCCGCGCAGGACACCGTCGTGCGCGCCGACGGCAGCGGCGTCGACATCGACGTCGAGTCCGCCAAGCTGTCGCAGAACGCGCTCGAGTACCAGACGCTGCTGCAGGTCTCCAAGGGCCGCACGGACATCCTCAAGTCGGCGATCGGGGTGAGCTGATGAGCTTCTTCGGCTCCCTCGACATCTCCGCCACGGCCCTGAGCGCCGAGCGGCTGCGCATGGACGTCACGGCCGAGAACCTCGCCAACGCCCAGAGCACGCGCACGGCCGGCGGCGGCCCGTACCGCCGCAAGGAGGTCGTCCTCGAGTCGACCGGCGGCGGCAGCTTCGCCGGCGCGCTGGCGGCCGCCCGCAGCGGCGCCGGCGCCGGCAGCCAGGACGGCGGCGTGCGCGTCGCGGGCATCGTCGAGGACCAGACGCCCGACCGCCTGGTCTACGACCCGAGCCACCCGGACGCCAACAACCAGGGCTACGTCCGGATGCCCAATGTAAACCCCGTGACCGAAATGGTCGATCTGATCAGTGCCTCGCGTTCCTACGAGGCCAACGTCACCGCCATGCAGACCGCCAAGCAGATGTTCACCCGCACCCTCGACCTCCTCCGCTGATGCCGATCGATCCCGCATTCGCCGTCAGCGGTGCCGATTGGCAGATCGGCTCCGTCGAGGGCGTCGCCGGAGGCGTCGGCGGCGCCGAGGCGACCCCCGCGGCGCCCGGCTTCGGCGGCGCGCTGGCCAAGTCGGTCGGCCAGCTCGCCGAGACCCAGCAGGACGCCGCCGTAGCAGCCCGCGAGCTCGCCACCGGCACCGCCACCGACCCGGCCGCGACCGTGATGGCCGTCGAGCGCGCCCGCCTGTCGATGCAGCTCGCCTCCTCGCTCCGCACGAAGGGCCTCGAGGCCTTCCAGGAAGTCTTCCGCACGTCGGTCTAGCCCCCCACCGGTTCCCCACTCATGCCCTTCCGCACCCTCCTCGCCAACACGACCCCCAAGGGCCGCATCGTCATGGCCGCCTCGGCCCTCGCGGTCCTGGTGGTGCTGTACCTGATGTTCACGCTGGCCTCCAAGCCCAGCTACTCGACGATGCTCACCGCGCTCGACCCGGCCGAGACCGGCAAGATCACCGCGGCGCTCGACGAGAAGGGCGTCGGCTACGAGCTGCGCAACAACGGCACCGCCCTGGCCGTCGACAAGGCGTCGATCGCCCAGGCCCGCATCGCGCTCGCCGAGCAGGGGCTGCCGAGCAAGGGCCAGCCCGGCTTCGAGCTCTTCGACCAGCAGAAGCTCGGCGCGTCGGACTTCCAGCAGAAGGTCACCTACCAGCGCGCGCTGGAGGGCCAGATCGCCGGGACGATCGGCCAGGTGCAGGGCGTCTCCGGCGCCCAGGTGCAGCTCGTGCTGCCCGAGGACCAGCTCTTCGCCGACGAGCAGTCGCCGGCCACCGCCGCCGTGCTGCTCAGCGGCTCCTCGACGTCGCTCGAGCCCTCCGCCATCCGGGGCATCGCGTCGCTCGTCTCCTCCTCGGTCAAGGGCCTCAAGCCCGAGAACGTCTCGATCACCGACTCGTCCGGCACGCTGCTGTGGCCGAACTCCGAGAGCGGCGACGCCGCCGGCGGCGGCGGGACCAGCAAGGTCGCCGCCGAGACGAAGTACGACAACCTCCTCGAGAGCAACCTCACGGCGCTGCTCGCCCAGACCGTCGGCGCCGGCAAGGCCCGCGTCCAGATCAAGAGCGACCTCAACGTCGACCAGTCCACGCAGGACAAGCTCACGTACGCCAAGCGCGGCATCCCCCTCAAGCAGACGCGCGAGACCGAGCGCCTGCAGGGCGCCGGCGCCGCCGCCGGCGGCCGCGCGGGAACCGGCAGCAACCTGCCCGCCTACGCCCAGAACGGCGCGGCCGGCGGCAACTCGAACTACAACCGCAACTCGACGCAGACCGACTTCGGCGTCGACAAGACGGTCACCCGCACGAAGGTCGCGCCCGGCCAGGTCAACCGCCTGAGCGTCGCGCTCGTCGTCGACAAGTCCGTCCCGGCCGCCCAGGTCGCCCAGCTGCGCACGGCCGTCGCCGGCGCCGCGGGCGTCGACCAGACGCGCGGCGACGTGATGTCCGTCAGCCAGGTCGCCTTCGCCAAGCCCGTCACCCCGCCGGCGGCCAGCCCCGCGACCCGCTTCGTCGGGATCGGCAAGTACGCCGCCGTCGGGCTCGGCCTGCTGGTCTTCCTCTTCCTCGTCATGCGCCAGCTCAAGCGGCGCGAGCGCGAGTCGCTCGGCGAGCCGACGTGGCTGCGCCAGATCGAGGCGCCGACCACGCTGGCCGACCTCGAGGCGGGTCGCACGACCCGCATGCCCGCCCTCGCCTCCGAGATGCCCGGGCCCAGCCTGAACCGCGTCAACGCGGAGAGCATCGCCGAGCGCGATCCCGAGCGAGTCGCTCAGCAGATCCGCACCTGGATGCAGCAGGACTGACCGTGGGCGCGCTCCCCGAGACCACCTCCGCCGGCCTCCCGGCCTTCCCCGCCGCCGGCCTCGCCGAGCTGCAGCGCCAGTCGATGCGGATCGGCGGGCGCGAGAAGGCCGCCATTCTGCTCGTCAGCCTCGGCCCGGAGCGGGCGGCGGACGTCTTCCGCCACCTCAAGGACGAGGAGATCGAGGCGCTCTCGCTCGAGATGGCCAAGACCCGCCAGGTCCCGCAGGACACGAGCG
>JAXDHC010000008.1:0-3582 GCA_034664705.1 Solirubrobacteraceae bacterium | reverse complement strand
GCCACCGATCGGGAACGCGACGACCTCGCGGACGTTGTCGGTCTGCCCGACGTAGAGGCAGAGGTAGCCGGGCGCAGACGCCTTCGGGCTGTCGAGATTGCCGTTGCACTGCGTCGTGGGCGCGGTGAACGTGCCCGCGGTGGGGTTGGGGGTGAACAGCGGGTTGGCGGTGTCGTTGACGACCTTGATGATCTGCACGGTGAGCGGGCCCCGGACCTGCATGCCGAAGTCCAGCGTGTCGTCGAAGAACGCGACGTTGGGGGCGACCTTCACGCCCCAGGCGCCGGTCTTGGTCGCGCCGGACGTCAGGGTGGTCATGAGCGGACCGGCGGGGCCGGCGGGGCCGGTGGCACCCGTGGCGCCCTGAGCGCCCTCCAGCGAGGCGATGAACTCCGCCTCGGTGCCGGTGTTGCCGGCGGCCTTCCACACCTCGTACGCGCTGGCGCCGGTGTCGCCGGTGTCGCCCTTCAGGCCCTTGTCGCCCTGCACGCCCTTGTCGCCCTGCACGCCCTTGTCGCCCTTCGGGCCCTGCGGGCCGGTCTCGCCGGTCGCGCCGGCGGCGCCGGTCGCGCCGACAGCACCGGTGGCGCCGGTGGCGCCCGTCGCGCCCGTCGCGCCCGTCGCGCCCTTCGCGCCCTTCGGCCCGGCGACCGTGCGCACACGAGTCTTCTTCTTCTTCTTCTTCTTCGCCTTCGCGGTCTTCGTGGCGTTCGGCGAGGACTGGTCCGCGCTTTGCGTGATGGCTGACGCGCTGAGCGGAACTGCGATGACAAGCGCGAGCACCGCGAGGACCACGGTACGCACGAGCTTGGATCGGAGCATTGGCTGATCCCTTCGAGTGATTTGAAGTTGTGCCGGTCGCCCATCGGGGGTGACTCGGCCGGTGTCCCTGGGATCGGGCGGGCCCAGACGGATCTCGGGCCAAGAGAGGATTTCGCGCGCATGACGGGGGCTTCGGAGTGGGATCCGGAGCTGTCGCGTTGGGTTCGGCGACGTAGGGGACGGTCGGCCCGCTCCGGGCGCCCCGCAGGCATGGCCCCGTCTCCGCGCGTATGCTCGGCGCGATGGCGACGAGAGCGAAACCGCGTTCCGCAAACCGCGCCTCGGCGGGAGGCCGGCCCAGCACCAGCCACACCATCGAGCGCACGCTCGACGCGCTCGAGCTCCTCGCGGACCGTCGCGAGGGCGTCGGCGTCGGGGAGCTGGCCGCGGCTCTCGGCGTTTCGAGCCCGAGCGCCCACCGGCTGCTCTCGACACTCCACGCGCGCGGGTACGCGCGACAGGATCCGCTCACGGCCCGGTACTCGGTCGGCCTGAGATGCTTCGCGCTCGCCTCTCTGGCGGCGAACGACCTCGACCTGCGCGCCACGGCGGCGCCGCACCTCCGCGCGCTCAACGAGCTGACCGGCGAGACCGTCCACCTCGCGCTGTACGCCGACGGCGAGGTCATCTATCTCGACCGCCTGGAGGGCACGCATCCCGTCGGCCCGATCTCGCGGATCGGCGCGCGCGCGCCGGCTCATTGCGTCGCCACGGGCCGCGCGATCCTCGCCCACGCGCCCGACACCGAGATCGACGCCCTGCTGTCCCGGGGCGTGGAAGCCCACACCGCCCGCACGCCGGCGACGCGCGCGGCGATCGACGCCGACCGCGAGCTCGTCCGTGACCGGGGCTACGCGATCAACGAGGCGAGCTGGCGCGAGGGCATCTCCGGCGTCGCCGCGCCCATCCGCGGATTCTCCGGCGACGTCGTCGCGAGCGTCGGCGTCTGCCTTCCGGCGGAGCGCTTCTCGGCGAGCGTGCGGCCGCAGCTGATCGGCCACACCGTCGAGGCCGCCGAGCGGATCTCCGCAGACGCCGGCTACGTCGGGCCGCGCGCCGCCGCCGGCGCGCGCTGAGCCGCGTCCGCCCGGGTCAGTCCTCCGAGTCGCCCGCCCGGCGCTCGAGCTCGCCGGTCCAGCGGCGGTCGAACGCCACCTCCAGGCCGAACTGGTCGAGCACCCGGACGACGAGATGCTCGACCAGGTCGTCGATCGTCTCGGGATGGTTGTAGAAGGCGGGGACCGGCGGCAGGATGACCACGCCCAGACGCGCGAGCGTCAGCAGGTTGTCGAGGTGGATCGGGCTCAGCGGCGTCTCCCGGATGACGAGCACGAGCTTGCGCCCCTCCTTGACCGTCACGTCGGCCGCCCGGCAGACGAGGGTGTCGCCCACCCCGTGCGCGATGGCCGCTGCCGTGCGCATCGAGCACGGCGCGATCACCATCCCGTCGGTGCGGAACGAGCCGCTCGAGATGACGGCCGCCTGGTCGAACGGCCCGTGGTGCTCGCTCGCCAGCGCCCGGACCTGCGCGAGCGTGTACCCGGTCTCGTGCTGGATCGTCCGCTCGCCCCAGCGGCTGGCGACGAGATGCGTCTCCACGCCGAGCTCCCGCAGGGCCTGCAGCAGGCGGATCCCGTACACGGCGCCGCTGGCGCCCGTCATGCCGACGACGAGTCGCACGGCTCAGCGAACGCCCCAGCTGTCGTGGTCGTGCCGGTTCGCGCTCACGAACGCCCCTTCAACCGATTCGTGACGGCCTCACGCACCGCGCGCACGCGCCCCTGGAGCGCTCGCAGCGCGAGCGACCCGCCGCGCAGGCCGGTGGGCTCGGCGACCTCGCCCGTGGTGAGCGTCCGGTCGACGCAGCGACCGAACTCCTCGAAAAGCTGCCGGCTGACGTCGCCGACCAGCGAGCGCCCGAACTGCGCGGCGCGCCCGCTCAGGTACAGGCGCGCCCGGGCGCGCACGACCGTGCGCCCGTCGTCCAGCGGCTCAGCGCTGAAGCGCAGGTCCGCCCGCACTCCGCCGCCGCTGACATCCTGGCCGGCGCCGATCGCGCGCAGCTCGCGGCCGTCGTCGTCGCGCTCGATCACTCGGGCGGCGCCCGCGAACGTGAACCGCAGCGGGCCCATGCGCAGCTCGGCGCGCCCGCCGTACGTGTCGTCGCCGAGCACCTCGGAGAGCTCGACGCCCGGCAGGCAGCGCGACATGCGCGGGAAGTCGGACAGGAGCTCCCACGTCGCCTCGACCGGGTGGCCGACCTCGGTGCTGACGTCCACCACGGCGTTCGGCTCGCCCTCGGGCACGGCCAGGTTCACCCGCTTGGGATCGGTGGCCCCAGCAGCGGCGTCCTCGCGCTGCGCGGGAACCGTGGGCGGAGCGACGCCCGGCGAGACGACGACGATCGGCAGCCCCAGGTTCGCCGGCTCAGGCAGCGGCTCGTCTCGCGCGGCCACGTCGCGGACCGCCTCGACGATGCCTCGGTAGCCGGTGCAGCGGCACAGCACGCCGGACAGCTCCTGGGAGTTGCGCTCCTCGTCGGGCTCGACGCCGTCGCGCAGGAGCTCGTAGGCGCTCATCAGGAAGCCGGGCGTGCAGAAGCCGCACTGCAGCGCGTGGCGCTCGCGGAACGCCTCCTGGAGCGGGTGCAGCGCGTCGGCGCGGCCGAGCGCCTCGACGGTCGTGACCTCGCTGCCCTGCGCCTGGACGGCGAACATGAGGCACGAGCGCGTCGCCGTGCCGTCGACGAGGACCGTGCAC
>JAXDHC010000007.1:0-9160 GCA_034664705.1 Solirubrobacteraceae bacterium | reverse complement strand
GGCCTCATCGGCCGCTACGCGCTCGAGGAGTGGGCGCGCCTGCCGGTCGAGATGGACATCGCCTCCGAGTACCGCTACCGCAACCCGGTCGTCGGCCCCGGCGACCTCGTCATCGGCATCACGCAGTCCGGCGAGACCGCGGACACGCTCGCCGCCATGCGGATCGCCCGCGAGCGCGGCGCGACCGTGCTCGCCATCACGAACATCATGGGCTCGCAGGCCACGCGCGACGCCGACGGCGTCCTGTTCACGCGCGCCGGCCTCGAGGTCTCCGTCGCGGCGACGAAGACGTTCATCTGCCAGGTCGCGGTCATGTACCTGCTGGCCCTGCGGCTCGCCGAGCTGCGCGGCACGCTGGACTCCGCACGGCGCTCCGAGCTCGTCATGGACCTGCGGCGCATCCCGCACTGCATCGAGGAGCTGCTGACCGGCATCGAGGCCCGCGTCGACGCGATCGCCGAGGACCACTGGCAGAAGGACTTCTTCCTCTACCTCGGCCGCCACGTCGGCCTGCCGGTCGCCCTCGAGGGCGCGCTGAAGCTCAAGGAGATCTCCTACATCGCCACGGACGCCTACGCGGCCGGCGAGATGAAGCACGGCCCGATCGCCCTCCTGGGCGAGGGCACTCCCGTCGTCACGATCGCCACGGACTCGCCGGTGCTCGAGAAGGTCATGTCGAACCTGCAGGAGGTGCGCGCCCGCGGGGCGCACGTCATCGCGGTCGGCAGCGAGGGCAACACGTCGCTGGCCGGCCAGGCCGACCAGGTGCTCGAGGTGCCGCGCACCGACTGGATGCTCCAGCCGCTGCTCGCCGTCATCCCGCTGCAGCTGCTGGCCTACCGGATCGCGCGCCGGCGCGGGCTGAACGTCGATCAGCCGCGCAACCTGGCGAAGACCGTCACGGTGGAGTAGACCTCCGCCGCGTGATCGGCCTGGACCTCCTGGAGATCGACCGCCTCGAGCAGGCCCTGGCGCGCCGCCCGGGCCTGGCCGAGCGGCTGTTCACCGACCGCGAGCGCGCCTACGCGGCGACGGCGGGCCGGCCGGCGCGCCACCTTGCCGCGCGCTTCTGCGCGAAGGAGGCGGTGAGCAAGGCGCTGCAGATGGACGTGCTGCGCCCGCGCGAGATCGAGGTCGTCGGCGGCGGCGACGGCCCGCCGTTCGTCGCCCTGCACGGCGCCGTCGCCGAGCGCGCCGCCCAGCTCGGGGTGCAGGTGCACATCTCGCTGACCCACACGCGGTCGACCGCGGGCGCGGTGGCGGTGCTGCGGTGACGCTCCCGGACTGGCTCGCCGGCCTGCCGGACGGCGAGCGGATGCGCGCGACGGACCGCTGGGCCATCGACGAGCGCGGCATCCCGGGCGTCGAGCTCATGGAGCACGCCGGCGCCGGCCTCGCCGCGCTGACCAGCCAGGTCGTGGGCGACGGGCCGGTCGTCGTCGCCTGCGGCAAGGGCAACAACGGCGGCGACGGCTACGTGGCCGCGCGCCGCCTGCGCGAGGCCGGCCGCGCGGTGCGCGTGCTGAGCACCGTCGCGCTCGACGAGCTTCGCGGCGACGCCCTGGAGAACGCCCGGCGCCTGCCGGGGCCGCCGCCCGAGCCGTTCGCGGCCGCGGCGCTCGAGGACGCCGCCGTCGCGATCGACGCGCTGCTCGGCACCGGCTTCGCCGGCGAGCCGCACGGCGCCGTCGGCGACGCGATCGAGGCGCTCAACGCCTGGGGCGGACCCGTCGTGGCCGCCGACGTGCCCAGCGGCGTCGACGCGGCCACGGGCGAGGTCGCCGGCGTCGCGGTCCGCGCCGCCGCGACCGCGACGTTCGCGGCGGCCAAGCCCGGTCTGTGGATCAACCCCGGCAAGGCGCTCGCCGGCGAGGTGCGCGTCGTCGACATCGGCATCCCAGCCGGCGCACCGGTGCCGGCTCCCGACGTCGGGCTCATCCGCGACGCCTCCGTGCTCGCCCTGGTCCCGCGCCGGCGGCCGGGCTGGACGAAGTTCACGAGCGGCCACGTCCTCGTCGCCGGTGGCGCGCGCGGCCTGAGCGGCGCGCCGTGCATGGCCGCGGAGGCGGCGCAGCGCGCGGGCGCCGGCTACGTCACGGCGTGCGTGCCCGCCTCGATCCAGCTCGTCCTCGAGATCCGCCTGCTCGAGGCGATGACGCGCGGCCTGCCGGACCACGACGGCGCGCACACCGAGGAGGGCGTCGACACCGTGCTCGAGCTCGCCCAGCGCGGCGGCGCGCTCATCGCCGGGCCCGGGCTCGGGCGCACCGACGGCGCGGTCGCGTTCGTGCGCCGCCTCGTGCGCGAGGCCGAGGTCGCCGTCGTCCTCGACGCCGACGGCCTGAACGCGCACGCGGGCGACCTCGGCGCGCTCCGGGGCCGTCGCGCGCCCACCGTCCTCACGCCGCACGAGGGGGAGCTCGGGCGGCTGCTCGGCGTCGACAGCGCCGACGTCCAGGCGCGGCGCCTGCACCACGCCCGCGCGGCCGCGCGGGCGTCCGGCGCGATCGTGGTGCTCAAGGGCGACGACACGCTCGTCGTCGAGCCGGGCGGCACCGCGGCGGTCAGCTCCGGCGCGAGCGCCGCGCTCGCGACCGCCGGTACCGGCGACGTCCTCAGCGGCGTCGTCGCGACGGTGCTGGCCCGCGGGGTGGAGCCGTTCGCGGCGGCGTGCGCGGGCGTGCGCCTGCACGCGCGGGCCGGGATCCGCGCGGCGGCGGAGCGCGGCGTCGACGGCGTCATCGCGCGCGACGTCATCGAGGCGCTGCCGCACGCCTGGTGACGGGCCGTCGCGCCGGACCCGCCCGCCCGGTCGGTAAGGTCCGCGTCGCCATGGCCCTCACCGTCGCCGACATCATGGATGACGACCCCGTGACCGTGGGTCCCGACGACGACGTGGAGACCGTCGTGCGCCTGCTGCGCCGCAACGAGCTCCCGGGCGTGCCGGTCGTCAACGAGGGCGGCCGCTGCGTCGGGATCGTCACCGAGGCCGACCTCGTCATCGCCGACGAGCAGGGCGACCTGCACATCCCGCACTACGTCGAGCTCTTCGGCGGCGTCGTGTTCCTCGAGCCGCTGCGCCGCTTCGAGGAGCGGCTGAAGAAGGCCGTCGCCTCGCGCGTGGAGGACCTGATGACCGCCGAGCCGACGACGATCGAATCCAGCGCCGGCGTCCAGGAGGCCGGCCGGCTGATCGCCCGCAGCGGGCACAACCGGCTGCCCGTCATCGAGCACGGGCGCCTGGTCGGCGTCGTCACGCGCGTCGACGTGCTCGAGGCGCTGACCCGCGAGCCCTGACGTGCGCACGCGCGCGGAGGCGCGGGTGAACGTCGCGGCGATCGAGCGCAACGTCGCCCGGATGCGGCGCGCCGCCGGCGGCGGCGTCGCGGTCTGCGCCGTGGTGAAGGCCGACGGCTACGGCCACGGCGCGGTGCCCGTCGCCCGCGCCGCGCTCGCGGGCGGCGCCACGTGGCTGGCGGTCGCCGCGGCGGCCGAGGCCGCCGAGCTCCGGCAGGTCGGCATCGAGGCGCCGCTGCTCGTCATGGGCGCGCTCACGCCCGACGAGCTCGAGCTCTCGCTCCACGTCGGCGCCGACGTCGTCGCGTGGCGCGAGGACTTCGTGGCGGCGTTGCGCGGACCGGCCCGCGTGCACGTCAAGCTCGACACCGGCATGGGGCGCCTGGGCACGCGCGACGCCGCCGAGGCGACGCGCGTCGCGGACGCCGTCGCGGCCGCCCCGCACCTCGAGCTCGCCGGCGCCATGACGCACTTCGCCACGGCCGACGAGCCCGGCGACGCGTTCTTCGGCGAGCAGCTCGAGCGGTTCGCCGCGTGGGTGGAGCCGCTGCGCCTCCGGCACCCGGGCCTGGTCGTGCACGCGGCCAACAGCGCCGCGACGCTGCGCGACCCGGCGGCGCGCTTCGACATGGTCCGCACGGGCATCGCGCTCTACGGCCTCGACCCCTTCCAGGGCGATCCCGCCGAGCACGGCCTCGAGGCGGCGCTCGAGCTTCGCTCCTACGTCGCGGAGATCAAGGTCGTCGCGCCGGGGGAGAGCGCGGGGTACGGCCGGCGCTTCGTGGCCGAGGAGCCGACGACGCTCGCGACCGTGCCGATCGGGTACGGGGACGGCGTGCGCCGCGCGCTCACCGACAACGCGGACGTGCTCATCGGCGGCCGGCGCCGCCCGCTGCGCGGCACGGTGAGCATGGACAACGTGACCGTGGACCTCGGGCCGGACGGCGCCGGCGTGCGGCGTGGCGACGAGGCGGTCCTCATCGGCGCCCAGGCCGGCGAGCGGATCGCCGCCGAGGAGTGGGCCCGGCGCCTGGACACCATCAACTACGAGGTGACGTGCGGGATCAGCCGCCGGGTCCCGCGCGTCCACCATCGCGACGGGGCGCCGCTGCCGTGATCGAGACCGTCCGCGAAGCCCTCGGGGCCGAGCGCGCGTGGCTCGTGGGCGGCGCCGTGCGCGACCGCCTGCTCGAGCGCGACACCGGCGAGGAGGACCTCGACCTCGTCCTCGACGGCGACGCCCGCGGGGCCGCGCGGCGGTTGGCGAAGGCGACCCGGGCGGCCGCGTTCGAGCTGTCCGACGCGTTCGGCAGCTGGCGCGTCGTCGGCCCGGGCGCCGGCTGGCAGGTCGACATCACGCCGCTCCAGGGCGGGTCGCTGGAGGCCGACCTCGCCGCGCGCGACCTCACCGTGAACGCGATGGCCGAGCCGCTGCAGGGCGGCGAGCTCGTCGACCCGCACGGTGGCCGCGCCGACCTGGCCGCCGGCCTGCTGCGAATGGTCTCGCCGCGGGCGTTCGCCGAGGACCCGCTGCGCACGCTGCGCCTGCCGCGGCTCGCGTGCGAGCTGCGGTTCACCGTCGAGGCGGCGACCGCCGATGCGGCTCGCGCGCACGCCGCCGGGCTGGAGCGCGTGGCGGGCGAGCGCGTCTTCGCCGAGCTCCGGCGCGTGATCGCGGGCGACGCGGCGATCGAGGGGCTCGTCCTCATGGAGGAGCTCGGCGTCACGCCGTTCGTGCTTCCCGAGCTGAGCGCGATGCGCGGAGTCGAGCAGAACCCCTACCACCACCGCGACGTCCACGGCCACACGCTGGAGGTGCTCGAGCAGGCGATCGCCCTCGAGCGCGACCCCGGCTCGGTCTTCGGCGAGGAACTCGGCCAGCCGATCCGCGACCTCCTCGCCGAGCCGCTCGCCGACGGGCTCACGCGCGCCGGCGGCCTGCGCCTCGGCGCGCTGCTGCACGACGCCGCCAAGCCGCGGACGCGGACCGAGTTCCCGGGCGGGCGCATCGGCTTCCCCGGCCACGACGTCGAGGGCGCCACGCTCGCCCGCGAGACGCTCGCGCGGCTGCGCGCGAGCGAGCGGCTGCGCGCGCACGTCGCCGCGCTCACCCGGCACCATCTGCGGCTGGGCTTCCTCGTCCACGAGGTTCCGCTCGAGCGGCGCGCGATCTACCGCTACCTGCGCGACTGCGCGCCCGTGGCGGCCGACGTGACGCTGCTGTCGGTCGCCGACCGGCTCGCGACGCGCGGCCGCAAGGCCGACGAGGCGATCGCCCGCCACGTCGCGCTGGCGCGGGAGCTGCTCGCCGAGGCGCTCAGCGCCCGCGCGGCCGGCCCGCCGCCTCCGCTCGTGCGCGGCGACGACCTCGCCCGCGCCCTGGAGATCGCGCCCGGGCCGCGCCTCGGCGAGCTGCTGGAGGCCATCACCGAGGCGCAGTTCGCCGGCGAGGTCGCGACGCGCGAGGAGGCCGTCGCGCTCGCCCGGGCCCTGCTGGCCGCCGACGGCGAGCGCCGCGCGACGGGCTAGGCGGCGGGGTCCGGGCCTGCCTCGACGTGCTCGCGGGCGTAGCGCAGCGCGTCGCCGGCGTCCTCGAACGTCCGCCCGTGGACGAGGCGCCCGTCGCGGAACTCGCCGACGCACACGAGCGGGCGGTCGAGCCGGTACTCACCGTCGGTCGACGCGCCGACCACGCGTCCGACGCCCACCACCCAGCCGGGATGGGGCTCCTCGACGCGCTCGTAGGTCACCGTCAGCGTCTTCCACCGGCGGCGGACCTCGGCGAGCCACTCCCGCAGCCCGTCGTGGCCGCGATACGTGTGGCCGTCCATCATGACGACGTTGCACTCGGGGTCGATGAGCTCGAGCGAGCGCTCGAGGCGGCCCTCCGCGTAGGCGCGCCACAGCGTGGAGAAGGAGGCGGCGCTGGAGCCTGGCATCTGCCGCCAGCCTACGTTTCGGTGCACGATTTTGTGCAAACTTCGTGCATTGCCGCGAACGCGGTGCAGACGCGTACGCCGCTGTGGACAAAGCCCGCGTCCCGTGCGTGCCGGGTAGGCTCCGCCGCCATGGCCGATCGCGATCCAGACTGCCTCTTCTGCAAGATCGTCGCGGGCGAGCTGCCCGGCACGATCGTCGCCGAGGACGAGCGCACCGTCTCCTTCATGGACATCAGCCCGGCCACGCGCGGGCATGCGCTCGTCGTGCCGCGCCGCCACGTCGCCGGCCTCGGCGAGATTCCCGAGGACGACCTCGCAGCCGTCGCCGCCGCCGCCAAGCGCCTGGCGCTCCGCGCGCGCGAGGCGCTGGGCGCCGACGGTGTCAACCTGATGAACAGCTGGGGGCCCAGCGCCTGGCAGACCGTCTTCCACTTCCACATGCACGTCATCCCGCGCTACGCCGGTGATCCGCTGAAGCTGCCGTGGAGGCCCGCGCCGGGCGACGAGGCGGAGATCGCCGCGGCGGCCGAGGCGCTGCGCGGCGCGTGACCCGGTGAGCGCGCCCGTCGTCCTCGAGCGCGACGGCGCGCTTGCGGTCATCACGCTCGCGAGCCCGCCGCTGAACCTCTTCGACGAGGCGATGTTCGGCGCGCTGCGCGGCGCCGTGGACGAGGTCGCCGCCGACCCGCCGCGCGGCCTGCTCGTGCGCGCCGACGGGCGCGTGGTCAGCGGCGGCGTGGACGTCCGCGTGTTCGACGGGCTGAGCGTCGAGGACGCCGCCCAGCTCTGGCGCGAGCTGCTCGCGGTCATCCACATCGTCGAGGAGCTGCCGCTGCCCACGGTGTTCGCCGCCCACGCGCTCTGCCTGACCGCCGCGTTCGAGCTCTCGCTGGCCTGCGACCTCCTCATCGCCGCCGAGTCGGCGCGCTTCGGGCTCGTGGAGACCGTCGTGGGGCTCACGCCGGCCATGGGCGGGACCCAGCGGCTCGCCGAGCGCGCCGGGCCGGCGCGCGCCCGGGAGCTCGTCATGACCGGCACGCTGTACGACGCCGCGACGCTCGAGCGCTGGAACGTGGTCAATCGCGTGCTGCCCGACGACGGCTTCGACCCGGCCGCCCGCGCCTTCGCCCGCGCCCTCGCGGAGGGCCCGACTCGCGCGCATGCGGCGACCAAGGCGCTCGTCCGCGCGCAGGTCGAGGGCGGCGCCCGCGCCGCCGACGCGCTCGTGCCGGAGGTGGCCGGGGCGCTGTTCGCGACCGAGGACCTCAAGGACGCCGTGCGGTCGTTCCTGGAGGACGGGCCCGGCCACGCGCGGTACTCCGGGCGCTGAGCGACCGCGACCACGGCACGCCCGGTGCGCGCGCGACGAAGCCCGCCTGCGCCATCCGGCCTCCGTCGACACCGCGCCGAACGCGCCGGCGCCGGCGACGCCGACGCTGCGCACGCGCTGAACCGCACGAGAGGAGCACGGCGCTGCGCGGCGAAACTCGGCCCATCCGGACGGTGTTCCAACCCGCGTGATGCTCCGAACGACCCTGATCGCGATGGCCATGACCGGCGCCACCCTCGCCGTGCCGTCCGCCGCGTCCGCGGAGGTCGTCGAGATCGGCGGTGCGCCGCCGGCCGCGACGCCGAGCTGTCCCGCCCGGCCGTGCCTGGCCGTCAGCCGCACGACCGGCTACCAGGCGAAGGTCGGCGCCACCCGCGGCGTGATGACGATCCCCAAGACGGGGCGCATCGTCGCGTGGACCATCGCCCTCGGCAACCCCGGCAAGCAGCAGACGACGTTCTTCAACCAGCGTCTCGGCGGCGAGCCCGAGGCGCAGATCACGATCCTCAACCCGCGCAGCAAGCTGCGCTCGCGGGCCGTGGCCCAGGGCGAGCCGCAGAAGCTCGCGCCGTACTTCGGCAGCACGGCCCAGTTCGCGCTCGAGCGCTCGATCCGCGTGCGCAAGGGCTGGGTCGTCGCGCTGACCGTCCCGACGTGGGCGCCGGCGCTCGCCGTCGGGCTCGGCGCGGACACCTCGTGGCGGGCGAGCCGCGGCCGCGGCAAGTGCGAGGACACCCAGCTCCAGACCTCCCAGCTGCGCCCCAACCAGCTCGCGCAGTACTTCTGCCTGTACCGGACCGCGCGGCTGACCTACAGCGCCACGCTGATCCCGGATCCGGTCACGCCGCCGGCGACGTAGGGCCCGTGCTCCGACGGGCCGGCGCGGCCGTCGGCGAAGCTCAGTTGCCCGGGCAGGCGCCCGGGTTCTGCTGGCAGAACTCGTTGAAGTCGCCGGCCCCGCCGGTGGTGTTGGCGCCGCCCGTCGTGGCGCCGCCCGCGCCGCCCGTGCCCTGCCCGGACGGCGCCTGGGTCTGGGCCGGCGCCTGCGGCTGGGCCTGCGTGGGCGTCGCCGGGGCCTGGGTCGGCGTCACGGCGCCGCCGGTGGTCGTCGTCGCCGTCCCGGTCGTCGACGTCGCCGTCGTCGGCGGTGGTGCGACGGGGTCGGGGATCAGCGTCGCGCTGTAGGTCAGGCGCGCCGTCCGGTACAGGCAGAAGTACTGCGCGAGCTGGTTGGGCCGCAGCTGCGACGTCTGGGCCTGCGTGTCGTCGCACTTGCCGCGGGCGCGGCTCGCGCGCCACGAGGTGTCCGGGCCGAGCCCGACGGCGAGCGCCGGCGCCCACGTCGGCACCGTGAGCGCGACGACCCAGCCCTTGCGGACCCGGATCGAGCGCCGGAGGGCGAACTGCGCCGTGCTGCCGAAGTACTTCGTGAGCTTCTGCGGCTCGCCCTGGGCCACCGCCCGCGAGCGCAGCCGGCTGCGCGGGTTGAGGATCGTGAGCTGCGCCTCGGACTCGCCGCCGAGCCGCTCGTTGAAGAACGTCGTCTGCTGCTTGCCCGGGTGGCCCAGGGCGATGCTCCACGCGACGATGCGCC
>JAXDHC010000006.1:0-9753 GCA_034664705.1 Solirubrobacteraceae bacterium | reverse complement strand
GAGGCTCCGGGCCGGCCGTCCTCCATGCCCGCCGGGCGGCCGGGCGGGGCTCTGCAGGCGAGCTTGCAGGTCGACGGAACTCCGCCGCCGAGGTTGCCCTGGACGCCGATCGCGGTTAGGCCATGTCCATGCTCCACACCGCCCGCATCGCCGGCGCCGCCATCGCGGCCGCGCTGTTGCTCCCCGCGAGCGCCCTCGGCGCTCCCCACACCGTCTCGCCCGGCGAGACGCTGTGGGGCATCGCGATGGCCAACAACCTGCCGACGAGCGCCGTCGCGGCGGTCAACGGCCTGTCGCCGGAGGCGCGCGTCATCGCCGGCACGACGCTGACGATCCCCGCTCCGGGCGTCGCCGTCGCCACCACCCCGGCGAGCGCGACGACCACCGCGCTCGGCTCCGGGCTGCGGGTCGCCCGCGGCGACACCCTGAGCGGACTGGCGGCGCGCCACGGCGTCTCGCTGTCGCGCCTGGCCGCGTTCAACGGCCTCGATCCCGCCCGCCCGCTGCTCGCGGGCACGTCGCTGCGCCTGCCCGGTGCGACGTCCGTCGTCGCGACGCCGGCGACCGCGCCCTCCGGCGCGGCCCCCGCCGCGCTCGGCGCCTACACCGTGCGCCCCGGCGACACCCTCGGCGCGCTGGCGGCGCGGAGCCGCGTGCCCACCGCCCAGATGGCGTACATGAACGGCCTTGATCCGGCCAAGCCGCTGCTCACCGGCACCGTGCTGAAGCTGCCGACCGGCTCCCCGGTCACCGCGACCGGCCCCGCGCCGCAGGGCACCATCGCCCCCGCTGCCGCGCCGGCCGCCGCGCCCGGGCGCCTGAACGCCTCGCAGATCGGCTCCATCGCCACCCAGCACGGCGTCCCCGGTTCGCTGGCCACCGCGATCGCGTGGCAGGAGAGCGGCTTCAACAACGGGATGCTGTCCTCCGCCAACGCCCGCGGGGTCATGCAGATCCTTCCCGGCACGTGGGACTGGGTGCAGTCGAACCTGGCGCAGTCGCGGCTGAACCCCGCGTCCGCCGAGGACAACGTCCGCGCCGGCTCCCTGTACCTGCGCCAGCTCCTGCGCGACACCGGCGGCGATCCCCGGATGGCGGCGGCGGCGTACTACCAGGGCCTGTCCTCGGTGCGCCGGATCGGGATGCTGCCCGAGACCCGCCGCTATGTCGACAACGTGATGGCGCTGCGGGGTCGGTTCGGCGGATAGCGGCCGGCGCCGCCGAAGGGCCGCCTCAAGCTCCGGCGGGCCCGGCCGATTACCCGGCCGGTGCCACCGTCCCCCACACAGCCGCTCCCGTACCCGGGCGAGCCCGACGCCCTCGCCCGGCTGCGCGGCCTGCTCCAGACGGCGCAGGCCGTGCGCTCCGGCGGGGATCTGCAGCGGCTGCTCGACGCCATCGCGACGGCGATCTCCACGTCGCTGCGCTTCGGCACCGTCGTCATCAACCTCCACCGGCCGGCATGGGACGACTTCGAGGTCGTCACCGTCCACGGCAGCGCCGAGGCGAGCAACGCCCTCCTCGGCACGACCAGCACCTGGCAGGACTGGCAGGGGCTGCTCGACCCACGCTTCGAGCGCCGCGGCGCGTACGTCATCCCCCACGGCGACTACGACTGGAACGCCGGCGTCACCTCGTACGTCCCACCCGGCGACGACGAGGCGCCCGCGCCCGACGCGTGGCGCCCGGAGGACGCGCTCATGGTCCCCCTGCGCGCGTCCACCGGCGGGCTCCTCGGCATCATCTCGGTCGACGAGCCGCTGGACGGCCACCGGCCCGCCGACGCGGAGCTCGAGGTCCTCGGCGCGGTCGCGGACCACGCGGCCCTCGCCGTCGAGCACGCCCAGGCCGTCGCGGACGGCGATCGCAACCGCGCGGCCGTCCAGCACCTCCTGCGCGTGTCCGCGCACCTGACGGGCCGCACCTCCGGCGACGAGGTGCTCCGCGCCGTCTGCGAGGGCATCCGCGACGCCCTCGGCTTCCAGCGCGTCATCGTCGCCCTCACCGAAGGTCCCGACCACCGGCTGATGGCCCACGCGAGCATCGGGTGGACCGAGGCCGAGCTCACCGCCCTGCCCCCGGTCCCCCTCGGCGCGATCTCGCGCCTCCTGCGCCCGGAGCACCAGCGCGAGGGCTGCATCCTGCTGCCGCGCGAGGAGGCCGAGGCGCTCACGCCGCCGGAGCTCCACGACGTGCACCTCGGCCGGCGCAACGGCCGCGGCCCGCTCGCGTGGCGCCGGCACTGGCTGATCGTGCCGCTGCACGACCGCGACGGGGCCTTCACGGGCATCGTCTGGGTCGACGAGCCCGACGACCACCTCCTCCCCGACACCGAGCGCCTGCAGGCGCTGCGCGCGTTCGCCAACCAGGCGATCAGCGCCGTCGAGTCCGCGCGCCAGCTGGAGCACCTCCGTCACCTCGCCGAGCACGACCCGCTGACCGGGCTGCGCAACCGCCGCGGGTTCGAGCCCCGCATCCAGCGCGACATCGACCATGCCCCGACGGGCTCCGTGGCGGTGCTCGTCTGCGACCTGGACAACTTCAAGCGCGTCAACGACACGCTCGGCCACGAGGCCGGCGACGAGGTGCTGCGCCGCTTTGCCGAGGTCCTCGTGAGCGCCACGCGCTCCGCCGACACCCCGACCCGCCTCGGCGGCGAGGAGTTCGCCGTCGTCCTGCACGAGACCGACGACGCCGCCGCCCTCACGGTGGCCGAGCGGCTCCGCCACGCCGTCCACGACGAGTTCGCCGACTTCCCGGTCGCCGTCTCCGTCTCGATCGGGCTCGCCGGGTCCGGCACCGGCCTCGACACCGCGGAGGACGTCGTGCGCGCCGCCAACCGCGCGCTGCAGGCCGCCAAGCGCCTGGGCCGCGACCGCTCCGTGCCGTACCAGCCGGAGACGCTCGGGCTGCTGGACAGCCTGCGGCGGGCCGGCGGCACCACCGAGGAGCAGCTCGCGGCGGCCGTGCTGCTGGCCGAGACGCTCGACCTGCGCGACGCCGGCACCTCGCGGCACTCGCAGACGGTCGGCCGCCTCGCCGAGCGGACGGGCCGCCAGCTCGGCTGGGCGCCGACGCGCGTCGAGCGCCTCCGCGCGGCCGGCGTCCTGCACGACATCGGCAAGCTCGGCATCGCCGACGCCATCCTCCAGAAGCCCGGCGCCCTCGACGACGAGGAGTGGCAGGAGATGCGCCGCCACCCGGAGATCGGCGCGCGGATCCTCGAGCACGCCAACCTGCGCGACATCGCCGGCTGGGTCCGCGCCCACCACGAGCGCCTCGACGGCCACGGCTACCCCGACGGCCTCGCCGGCGCGGCGATCCCCGCGGAGGCCCGCGTGCTCGCCGTGGTCGACGCCTACGAGGCGATGACCGCCGACCGCCCGTACCGGCGCAGCCTCGGGACCGAGGCCGCCGAGAGCGAGCTGCGCCGCGCCGCCGGGACGCAGTTCGACGCCATGATCGTCGAAGCCCTCCTCGAGTCGCTCGCCGCGGGCGAGGAGAGCGCCGCCAGCCCCAGCCCGGTCTAGCGACCGAGGCCCGCCGCGCCCGCCTCAGGCGGCCGCCGCGACCGTGCTCTTCTTGGCCTTCGCCCGTCCGCGCCTGGCGGTCGGCGTCGCCGGCGTCACGAGCTCGGCGAGGAACGCGCCGGTGTGGGAGCCCGGCGTGCCGGCGACCTGCTCCGGCGTGCCGGCGGCCACGACCTGGCCGCCCTCCTCCCCGCCCTCCGGGCCCATGTCGACGATCCGGTCGGCGGTCTTGATGACGTCGAGGTTGTGCTCGATGACGACGACCGAGTTGCCCGCGTCCACGAGGCGGTGCAGCACCTCCAGGAGGCGCTGGACGTCGGCGAAGTGCAGGCCGGTCGTCGGCTCGTCGAGGATGTACAGCGTGCGCCCCGTCGCGACCTTCGACAGCTCGGTGGCGAGCTTCACGCGCTGCGCCTCGCCGCCGGACAGCGTGGTCGCCGGCTGGCCGAGGCGGATGTAGCCCAGCCCGACGTCGTTCAGGGTCTGCAGGCGCCGCTTGATCTTGGGGATGTGCTGGAAGAACACGACCGCTTCCTCGACCGACATCTCGAGGACCTCGGCGATGTTGCGGCCCTTGAAGCGGATGTCGAGGGTCTCCTTGTTGTAGCGCTTGCCGTGGCACTGCTCGCACGGCACGTAGACGTCCGGCAGGAAGTGCATCTCGATCTTGATCTGCCCGTCGCCGCGGCACACCTCGCAGCGCCCGCCCTTCACGTTGAACGAGAAGCGCCCGGGCTTGTAGCCGCGCGCCCGCGCCTCCTGCGTCTTGGAGAAGAGGTCGCGGATCGTGTCGAACAGGCCGGTGTACGTCGCCGGGTTCGAGCGCGGCGTTCGGCCGATCGGCGACTGGTCGACCTGGATGATCTTGTCGAGCTGGTCGAGCCCCAGCACCGCCGTGTGGGCGCCGGGCCGCTGGCGCGCCCGGTGCAGCCGGTTCGCCACCGCCTTGAACAGCACCTCGTTGACGAGCGTGGACTTGCCCGACCCCGACACGCCGGTGACCGTGGTCAGCACGCCGAGCGGGACGTCGACGTCGATGCCCTTGAGGTTGTGCTGCCGCGCCCCGCGCACCTCGACGTAGCCGGTGGGCGTCCGGCGCTGCGCCGGGAGCTCGATCGTCCGCGTGCCGGCCAGGAACTGGCCGGTGAGCGACCGCTTGACCCGCTCGACCTGCTTGGCGGTTCCCTGGGCGACGATCTCGCCGCCGTGCTCGCCCGCCCCCGGCCCCATGTCGATCAGGTAGTCCGACGCGCGCATGGTCTGCTCGTCGTGCTCGACGACGATGACCGTGTTGCCGAGGTCGCGCAGGCGCTCGAGCGTCGCGATGAGCTTGCTGTTGTCGCGCTGGTGCAGGCCGATCGACGGCTCGTCGAGGACGTAGAGCACGCCGACGAGCGCCGAGCCGATCTGCGTGGCCAGCCGGATGCGCTGCGCCTCGCCGCCAGAGAGCGTCGCGGCGGCGCGGTCCATCGACAGGTAGCCGATCCCGACGTTCTCGAGGAACCGCAGGCGCTCCTCGATCTCGCGGACGATCAGCCGCGCGATGTGGCGCTCGGTCTCGGAGAGCTCCACCTCGTCCAGCCAGCGCAGCGCCCGGCGCACGCTCAGCGCCGAGAACTCGTGGAGCGCGATGCCGCCGACGAGGACCGCCCGCGACTCGGGCCGCAGCCGGGCGCCCTTGCACTCGGGGCACGGCACCATCGACATGAACTCCTCGATCTTCTCCCGCGTGAGCTCCGAGTCGGTCTCCTTGTAGCGGCGCTCGAGGTTGGGGACGATGCCCTCGAAGCGCGTCGCGTAGGACCGCTGGCGCCCGTACCGGTTGCGGTAGGAGACCTGGATCCGGTCGCCGTTGGTGCCGAACAGGAACAGCTCCCGGGCCGCCTCGTCCAGCGTCTCCCACGGCGCCTCGAGATCGATGTCGTACTTCTCGGCGATCGCCTGCGTGATCTGCTCGTAGTACTGCGACGCGCTGCCCGCCCATGGCGCCAGGGCGCCCTCGCCGATCGACAGCGACGGGTCCGGCACGACGAGGTCGGGGTCGATCTCCATCTGCGAGCCCAGGCCCGTGCAGCGCGGGCACGCCCCGTGCGGCGAGTTGAACGAGAAGATCCGCGGCTCGAGCTCGGGGATCACGGGACCGTGGTCCGGGCAGGCGAACTTCTCGCTGTAGAGCAGGATCTCGCCGTCGCCCTCGCGCGGCACGGTCTCGAGCTCCACCATGCCGTCGGCCAGCGCGACCGCGGTCTCGATCGAGTCCGCCAGGCGCTTGCGCAGGTCATGGCGCATCACGAGCCGGTCGATGACGACCGAGATGTCGTGCTTGAACTTCTTGTCGAGGACGATCTCGTCCTCGAGCATCCGCAGCTCGCCGTCGATCTTCACCCGCTGGAAGCCCTCGGCGCGCAGCTCCTCGAGCTGCTTGCCGTACTCGCCCTTGCGGCCGCGCACGACCGGCGCCATGACCATGAAGCGCGTGCCCTCCGCCAGCTCCATGGCCTGGTCGATGATCTGCTCGGCCGACTGGCCGGCGACGGGCTTGCCGCAGATGTGGCAGTGCGGATGGCCGATGCGCGACCACAGGAGCCGGAGGTAGTCGTGGATCTCCGTGACCGTGCCGACCGTCGACCGCGGGTTGCGCGACGTGGTCTTCTGGTCGATCGAGATGGCCGGCGACAGCCCCTCGATGGAGTCGACGTCCGGCTTGTCCATCTGGCCCAGGAACTGGCGCGCGTAGGCGCTCAGCGACTCGACGTAGCGGCGCTGGCCCTCGGCGTAGAGGGTGTCGAACGCCAGCGACGACTTTCCCGATCCCGACAGCCCGGTGATCACGACGAGCGCGTCGCGCGGGATGGTGACCGAGATGTCGCGCAGGTTGTGCTCCCGCGCGCCCGACACGACGATGGCGTTCTTCGGCGGCATCTCCAAGGATTGTACGAGGGGGAACAGACGTTCGCTATGGCCGCGCGCCGGCGAGCCGCAGCAGCGTCGCGGCGTCCTCCCCCAGCGGGCGCGGGGGCGCATCGGGGCGCGCCCACCGCGCCTCGGCGATCTCCGCGCGCGCGAAGCGCAGCGGGGCGCTCGCGGGGCCGGCCTCGAAGCAGATCAGCAGCGTGTGCTTGTGGTCGCCGCTCACCTCGACGCGGCCGAGCTCGCGCAGGTCCGCGAGCTCCACGCCGAGCTCCTCGCGCATCTCGCGCCGCACCGCCGAGTCGGGCGCCTCGTCGCGCCCGAGGATCCCGCCCGGCAGCTCCCACGCGTGGCGGTTGCCGTAGGTGTGGCGGACGAACAGCACGCGCTCGCCATCGCGGACGACGCACTTGACGCCGCTCGTGTGGGGCCGGCGGACGAACCACCACAGCCGCATCAGCCGATGGGCCGCGCGGTACGCGAGGCGCTGGACGGCGATCAGCAGCTCGATCAGCCCTGTGCGCGCGTGTAGACGCCGTCGAGCAGCCCCGCCCGGTCGGGCAGGTCGTACTGCTCCGCGAGCAGGCGGTCGGTCTCCTCGCGCGGGAGTCCGCTCATCGCCATCTCGAGCGCCTCGATGCGGGCGCCGACGACGTCGGTGCTGCGCGGCCCGTCCTCGGCGGGGGCCGCGCCGACGGCCGCGAGCGCGGGCTCCTCGCCGACCTCGTCCTCCTCGACCGCGCGGGCCGTGGCGCCGAGCGTCACGCCGAGGGCGCTGGGCGCCACCGCGGGCGCGCCGTCATCCGCGCCGCCCGGCCACAGGCCCGTCGCGCCCGCCGCCACGCCGGCGATCTCGGCGCGCAGCCGCTCGGCCTCGCTGCGCAGGCCACCGACGAGCTCGCCGAGCGCGCGCTCGAGCGCGTCGATCCGCTCGCGCAGCCGATCCGCCGCCGCGGCGACGCGCGCGACGTGCTGGTCGGCGTCGGCGCTCGCCGCGTCGCGGATGGCCTCCGCGCTGCGCTCGGCCGCCTCGACGATGGCGCGGACCTGCTCGCTGGACTGCGTCGCCAGGGCGGCGCCCGGGCCGGCGCGCCGGCGCAGCTCGTCGACCTCGTCGGCGATCGCGCCCAGGTGCGCGTCCACGGCCGCCGCGTCGTAGCCACGGCGGACGGTGGGGAAGTCGTGCCTCGCGATGGACTGACGGTCGAGCGCCACGGCGCGGTCAGCCTAGCGTGAAGCCGCGCGCGGTCCGCCGCACGAGCCCGTCGCGCTGCAGGCCGGAGAGCGCGTGGTCCAGGCGCTCCTGCGCGATGCCCGCCGGCAGCGCCTCCCCCGCGGCCAGCGCCGCCACGACCCGCCCGCGCACGAAGCGGTTGGTGTCCTCGAAGCGCGCACGCTCCCGCGCGGCCCGCGGGCGCGGCGCCTCCACGCTGCCCGCCGACGCGCACCACGTCCCGACCGGGCACTCGCCGCACCGCGCCCGCCGCGCCGTGCACATCGTCGCCCCCAGCTCCATGATCGCCTGGTTCCAGTCGGCCCCGCGGCCCTCCGGCACCAGCTCCTGCGGCGTGCCGCGCCCGAGCCGCTCCGCCACCCGCCGCGCGTTCGTGTCGACCGCGGCGACGTCGTGGCCGAACGCGAACGAGCCCACCGCCGCGGCGGTGTAGGGCCCGACGCCGGGGCGCGCACGCAGATCCGCCGGCCAGCCGTCGCGCGCGACGACGGCCGCCGCGGCGTGCAGCGCCAGCGCGCGGCGGTTGTAGCCCAGCCCGACCCAGGCGCGCAGCACGTCCTCCCGGGACGCGGCCGCCAGCGCCGCCGCCGTCGGCCAGCGCTCCAGCCACGCCAGGTAGCGCGGGACCACGCGCGCCACCTGCGTCTGCTGGAGCATCACCTCGCTGACGAGGATCGCGTAGGGGTCGCTCGTGCGCCGCCACGGCAGGTCGCGCCGCGCCCCCGCGTACCAGCCCAGCAGCGCGTCGCGCAGCCCGTCGATGTCCTGTGGACCCGCGGTCATCGGAGCCGGACGTCTAGCGCAGGCGCTCGCGGACCGCCCGCCGGCCGCGCGACGCGAGCGCCGCCAGCCGCCGCGCCACGCGCGGGACGTCCCGCGCCAGGACCTTCGCCGTGCCCGACGGCGAGCGGCGGAGCTGCAGGCCGGCGCGCTTGTAGACGGCGTCGCCGTGCCACG
Source organism: Solirubrobacteraceae bacterium (assembly GCA_034664705.1). Classification (GTDB taxonomy): domain Bacteria; phylum Actinomycetota; class Thermoleophilia; order Solirubrobacterales; family Solirubrobacteraceae; genus JAOPZW01. Next base: position 1,122 of record JAXDHC010000006.1, on the reverse strand, counting down.
GGAGCGTCGTGACGCGCTCGAATCCCGCGGACGCCAGGAACGCCTCGAGCTCGGGCGCCAGCGGCGCGCCGCGGTAGATCTCCTCGGTCGAGATCTCCGACTCGATGAACGCCGCCGCGTCCAGGTACTCGCCGGCGCCGCGCAGCGCCATCAGCTCGGCCCCCTGGATGTCGAACACGAGCACGTCGACGTCCGCGGGCCGGAGCCCCGCCTCGCGCAGCACGGAGTCGAGCCGCCGGGAGCGCAGCGTCAGGACCTCGCCGGTCTCCTCCACGCCGGGGAAGCGCGACCGCAGCAGCTCGGTCGAGGCGAAGACGCTCGAGGAGCCGCCGTCGTTCGTGTAGCGGTGGAACGGCGTCTCGTCGCCGTCGCGGTCGGTGATGAGCGCGTGGATGACGAGCTGCTCGGTGTCGCCGTGCGCCGACGCGGCGGTCGCGCGCAGGGCCTGCACGAGGTCGGGGTCGGCCTCCACCCACACGATCCGCTGCGGGCGCAGCGCCAGGTACGCGCCGAGCTCGCCGCCGCGGTGCGCGCCGACGTGGACGATGCCGCGCGGCCGGCACCCGTGGCGGGCCAGGTAGCGGTCGATGATCATCTGCCGGCGACGCCGTCGTCGAGGGCGGGCGGCCGCTACGCCGCCGGCGCCTCGTTGCGCTGGATCTCCGCCAGCTCGCGCCGCATCTCGCGGATCTCGTCGCGCAGCCGCGCCGCGTACTCGAAGCGCAGCTCGTCGGCGGCGGCGAGCATCTCCTCCTCGAGCTCGACGATCGTCTTCTCGGCCTCGCTGACGGTCATGTCGCCGGCGCGGGGGCGCTTGCGCTCGCTGCGGCGCTTGCCGCGCGGCGTCTTGCCCTCGGACTGCAGGAACTCGGCGATGTCGCTGATGCCCTTGACGATCGTGGCGGCCGTGATGCCGTGCTCCTCGTTGTAGGCGACCTGGATCGCGCGGCGGCGATCGGTCTCCCCGATGGCCGCGCGCATCGCCGCGGTCTCCTTGTCGGCGTACATCAGGACCGTGCCCTCGATGTTGCGCGCCGCGCGGCCGATCGTCTGGATGAGCGAGGTCGCGCCGCGCAGGAAGCCCTCCTTGTCGGCGTCGAGGATGGCGACGAGCGACACCTC
>JAXDHC010000005.1:0-4195 GCA_034664705.1 Solirubrobacteraceae bacterium | reverse complement strand
GGTCGCCTCGTGAACCGGGGGCGCCGGCCCGGCGCCCCCGGCGGGCTACTCGTCCTCGTGCCCCAGCCAGTCGGGGTCGGCGATCGTGAACACGCCGGCCACGATGAACGCGAACAGCGCGGTCACGCCGATCGCCCGCGCGACGGGCGCCTCGAAGGCGAGCATGACCCCCGCGCCGATGATGAAGCTCGCGATCGTCAGCACGAGCAGCGGGCGCCGGGGCGGCGGTGCGCCGCGCGGCCCCTGCGGGTCCGGGCCGGCGCCGGTCATGCCGCCCCGCCCGCCCGGCCGGCGTCGCCCGCGTCGCGCTCGTCGCTCGCGCTGAGGGGCCGGAAGCGCTGGTCGAGCGGCTCGTAGTCCTGATCGAGCCGGCCCTGCAGGACGAGGCGGTAGAGGTACCAGAGCGACGGCAGCAGGACGAGCGCGCCGATCCCCAGGCCGGCCACCAGCGTGGTGAGCACGGTGTCGTCGGCCGCCGCGGCGTCCAGGGTCAGGCGCGGCGGCAGCACGTAGGGACGCTGCGCGAGGACCCAGCCGACCGTCACGGCCGCGACCGCCGCCGCCGCCGAGAACCGCGCCGGGCCGAAGCGGCCGGTCCAGACGAGCGCGAGCGTCACGGCGCCCGCCGCCGCCGAGATCAGGACGAGGACGAGGCCGCCGCCCGACGTGAGCCCGTCGAAGAGGGCGCGCGCGTCGGAGCGCAGGACGGCCAGGCCGCCGACGGCCACCAGCCCGGTGACCGCGCCCGCCCCGAGCGCGCGTGCCCGGAAGGCGCGCGCCAGGTCGGGCTGCTCCGCGCGGACCGAGTCGTCGGCGAGGAAGACGGCGGCGAGGTAGGCGCCGGTGAGCACGGCGAGCACGCCGATCAGCAGCGACGTGGGGTTCAGCCACGAGTCGACCATGTCGCCGGCCGCGTTGCCGACCGGCACGCGCCCGGACGCGACGCCGCCGAGCGCGGCGCCGAAGGAGAACGGCACGAGCACCGAGGAGAGCGCGAAGGTCGCGCCGAGCACGCGCGCCTCGCGGATCGTCGCGGCGTGCCCGCGCAGCGCGAACGCCGTGCCGCGGAAGATGATCCCCAGGGCCGCCAGGAACAGCGGGATCGCCAGCGTCGAGAACACCGAGCCGAACGCGACCGGGAACGCCGTCCACACGACCACGAGCACGAAGATCAGCCACACGTGGTTGGCCTCCCACACGGGGCTCATCGAGCGCTGCACCATGCCGCGGATCCGCCCGCCGCGCTGCGCGCCGCCGGCCGTCAGGTCCCAGAACCCGGCGCCGTAGTCGGCGCCGCCGAGCACCGCGTAGGCGGTGATCCCGACGACGACGAGCGCCAGGCAGACCTCGGCCATCACGCCCTCGACGCCTCGGTGGCCGGCGCGCCTGCCACCTCGGTCTCGGGCGGGCGCCGCGCGAGGCGGCGCAGCAGCCACGCCACCGCCGCCGCGAGGCCGGCGTAGACGGCGACGAGCACGGCGAAGCCGACCTCGAGGCCGTCGGCGCGCGTCACCGCCTGGCTCGTGCGCATCACCTCGTAGACGATCCACGGCTGGCGGCCCACCTCGGTGGCCACCCACCCGGCGATCAGCGCCACGAGCGACAGCGGCCCGGCGGCGACGACGGCGCGGTAGAACCAGCGCGAGCGCGGGAGCCGCCGGTGGCGCAGCCACGTCAGCACGAACACGAGCCCGACGAGGCCCAGCGCCACCCCGATGCCCACCATCGTCTGGAAGGCGACACGCACCACGTTGACGGGCGGGCGGTCGCGGGGCGGCACGGCGTCGAGGCCCGTCACGCGCGCGTTCGGGTCGTGGTGGGCGAGGAGCGAGAGCATCTTCGGGATGTGGATGCCGTACCGGACCTCGCCGCGGTCGGCGTCGTATATGCCGCCGATCGTGAACGGCGCGCCGGCCTGCGTGCGCGCGAGCCCCTCGAAGGCGGCGAGCTTGACCGGCTGGCTGTCCGCGACCCGCCGCCCGGCCCAGTCCCCGACGATGCCCTGCGCGGCCGAGGCGAGCGCCGCGAAGGCGAGGGTCACGACGAGCGCCGTGCGGTGGTAGCGGTCGCGGCGGCCCTTGAGCCACCCGCCGGCGTAGACGCCCGCGACGATGAACCCGGTGACCATGTAGCCGGCGAGGTACATGTGCGCGAGCTCGTGGCCGAGGTTCGGGGTCAGCAGCGCCTCGAGCGGCCGCGGGTCGGTCACGCGCCCGTCGACGACCGTGAAGCCAGTCGGGCTGTTCATCCACGCGTTCACGCCCAGCACCCAGAAGGAGCCGGTGAACCCGCTGAGCACGATCGGCACGCCGACGAGGAAGTGCGCCCGCCGGCCGAGCCGGTCCCAGCCGTAGACGTAGATCGCGATGAAGATCGCCTCGACGAAGAACGAGATGCCCTCCAGCGCGAACCCGACGCCGAACACGTCGGCGAAGGTGGCCATGAAGTTCGGCCACAGCAGCCCGAACTCGAACGACAGGATCGTGCCGGTCACGACGCCGACGGCGAAGAGCGTCAGGGCGACCTTCGACCAGCGCTTCGCCAGCGCCTTGTAGGTCACGTCGCCCGTGCGCAGGTAGAGGCCCTCGACGAACAGGATCATCGCCGGGAAGGCGATGCCGAAGCAGACGATCGGGATGTGGACGGCGAGCGAGAGCGCCTGCATCCGGCGGGCGACGAGGGCGTCGGGACCCCCGGTGCGGCCGAGCGCGCCGTCGACCTGCTCCACGGCAAGGGTGAGGAACCCGGCGTCTGGCATGCGCAGGCGACCATAGACCGGCCCGGCCCCGCGCGAACCCGGTAGGTCGGATCGCGAACGGCTCCGCCGGTACCGTTGCCGGCGATGCCGCGCCGGCCGACCGAGGAGACCGCGCCCTGATGGGCCGCGTCAGCGCGCGGATCGACGTGCCCGGACAGGCCAGCGACGCCGAGGCGCTCTGGTACGACCACCGGCGCTGGCCGACGTTCATCGACGGCCTCAAGCACGTCGCGCGTGTCGACGGCGACTGGCCGCACGCGGGCGCGCGGGTGGTGTGGGATTCGTGGCCGGAGGGCCGGGGGCGCGTGCTCGAGCGCGTGGTCGCGCACGAGGCGCGCGGCGGCCAGACGGTCGCGGTCGAGGACGAGCGGATCCGCGGCACGCAGCGGGTGGCCTTCGCCCCGCACGCCGGCGGCGTGACGGTCACCCTCGAGCTGGACTACGAGCCCAAGGAGCCGCGGATGCGCTTCGCGTCGCTCGACGCGCTCTTCCTCCGCCGCCCGCACCGCGAGGCCCTCGAGCGGACCCTGCGCCGTTTCGCCTCCGAGCTCCACGCCGAGCGCGAGCCGGCGATATAGCCTGCGGCGTTCCCCACGAGAAGGAGCGCGGTTCCGGACATGTTCGTCTTCAAGGCCGCGGTCGTCGGCGCGGGCACGATGGGCGGCCAGATCGCCCAGACCATCGCTGCCGCCGGCGTCCCGGTCGTCCTCAAGGACGTCGACGCAGAGCTCGTCGAGGCGGGCCTCGCCGAGGCGCGCAAGGTCACCCAGGACCAGGTCGGCAAGCTGGTCGAGAAGGGCCGGCTGAACGACGAGGCCGCCGGCCTCCAGGTCGCCGGCGTCGTCGGGCGCATCGAGGGCACGACGAGCTACGACGGCTTCGGCGACGTCGACTTCGTCATCGAGGCGGTGCCCGAGCGCCTGGAGATCAAGCAGGCCGTGTTCGCCGAGCTCGATGCGGTCACGCCGGGCCACGCGATCCTCGCCTCGAACACGTCCGCGCTCTCGATCACGGAGATCGGCGAGGCCACCACGCGGCCGGAGAAGGTCGTCGGCTTCCACTACTTCTATCCGGCCGCCGTCATGCGCCTCGTCGAGATCGTCGAGGGCGACGACACGGCGGTCGAGACGCTGCAGGCCGCCGTGGCGTTCGCGCAGGCGATCCGCAAGATGCCGATCACGTGCGCCGAGGTCCCGGGCTTCGTCGTCAACCGGGTCCTCATGTCCGCGCTGACCGAGGTGTGGCGGATGCAGGAGGAGCAGGGGCTCTCGATCCAGCGGGTCGACAAGACGGTGAGCGAGTCGAAGACCTCGCCGATGGGCCCGTTCTTCCTCTCCGACCTGCTCGGCCTCGACACCGTCCTGCACGTCGCCGAGCACCTCGACGCCTCCTACCCCGGGCGCATGTACGTGCACGAGGGCCTGCGCACGCTCGTCG
>JAXDHC010000004.1:0-5932 GCA_034664705.1 Solirubrobacteraceae bacterium | reverse complement strand
GCCGCGGGCGCGGCGGGCTCCGCTGCCGCGGCGGGGGGGGTAGCGGCCGCGGCCGCGACCGCGTCCGCGCCCGCCTGCGCGGGCTCGAAGGCCGAGTTGGCCCCGACCGCCAGCGTCGCTCGGACGGACTCCAGCTGCGGGACGGCGCTGGCCAGCAGATGCCATCCGCCGACGCCCTTGCCCCCGACCAACGGCACGATCGCCGCGATCGCGAGGCCGGCGGCGACCCGCGGCATCCACCGCTGCCTCGGCGTGAAGACGACGGCCAGGACCAGCGCCCACACCGCTGCGAGCATCGTCTGCTGGCGGAGGAACGCGAGGGCCAGGAGGCCGGCCGCGACGATCGCGAAGCCGCCCGCGAGGCGCCGCCAGTCGGTGCTCGCAAACTGGACGAACCCCCACGCGACCACGGCCAGGGCAAGCCAGACATGGGCCTCACGGAGCACGACGGCCGAGAACAGGACCTGCGACGGAGTGATGGCCACGACGAGTCCGGCGGCCAGCGCATACGGCGGGTGCAGGAACCGCGAGGCCACGGCGACGGTGACGCCCGCGGCCGCGGTCCCCACGACCGCGGCGAGCAGCTGGCCGGTCAGCCGGGTCGCGCCGAAGAGGTCGAACATCAGGACGAGCGATGCGCTGAACGTCCGCGTCGCGTCGTACAGCGATTGGCCGTACCCCGGATACCACTGGTCCAGCGGCACGCCGCGGACCACCGCCTGGCCCATCGCGACGTACTGCTGCTCGTCGGGGATCAGGTACCCCGACGTCACCACGGCGGAGGCCGCCACGACCACGAGCCGCGCCGCGAAGGCGACGACCATCACCCCGGCGATCGGGTGCGCCGCAAGCCATGCGCCGAGGCGCTGCGACGGGTGACGGTCACGGAGCGGTGGGTCTGGGAGGAACCCCTCTGCGGTGGTCAGCGCACGAACGGTAGTGACCGCACCGGCGGCACTTGGACGTATGGGTCCTGTGGCCGTCGCGCGTGGACCCCGCGGGGGCGGCGACGGCGTCAGGCGCGCTCGGCGAGCAGCCGCTCGTACAGCTCCGTCATCCGCTCGAGGAGCGATTCGTGCCGGTAGCGCGCGCCGACGTGCGCCCGCCCTCGCGCGCCCATCTCCAGCCGGCGGTCGCGGTCGGCGGCCAGCTCGGTCAGCGCCTGCGCGATGCCCTCGTGGTCGCCGCGCGCCGCGAGCAGGCCGGTCCCCGGCGTCACGACGTCCGCCACGCCGCCGGCCCGCGTGGAGACCATGGGGCGCCCGCCGGCGGCCGCCTCGATCAGGGCGACCGGCGTGCCCTCGTTGTCCGACGTGAGGACGGCGATGTCCGTGCCGGCCACGATCGCCTGCAGGTCGCGGCGGTAGCCGGCGAAGTGCACGGCGTCCGCGCAGCCCAGCGACCCGGCGAGCTCCTCGAGCTCCGCGCGCAGGTCGCCGTCGCCGACCACGGCGAGCCGCAGCGGCGCGCCGAGCTCGCGGGCGCGGGCCAGCGCGCGCAGCAGCACGTCGACGCGCTTGATGGGCGCCAGGCGCCCGACGAACGTCGCGAGCACCTCGCCCGGGCGGATGCCGAGCTCGTCGCGGAACGCGCCGTCCGGCTCGGCCGGCAGCGCGAGGAACCCGTCCAGGTCGAGGCCGAGCGGGATGACGTCGAACTTCGACCGGGCGGCGACCCCGAGCCGCACGAGATCGTCGACCGTCGCCGTGCTCACGCCGATCAGGCGATCGCTGCGGAGCGCCAGCCCGCGCTCGAGGAGGCGGTAGAAGGCCGACACCGGCCGGCTGAAGTAGCCCTCGAGCACGTGGCCGTGGTAGGTGTGGATCACGACCGGCCGCGGCCGCACGGCCTCCGCGGCCATCCGTCCGATGAGGCCCGCCTTCGCGGTGTGCGTGTGGATGAGATGCGGCCGGAAGCTCCGGGCGATGCGCGTCACCTCGCGCAGCGCGCGCAGGTCGTCGAGCGGGCGCAGCTCCGGGCCGAGGTGCTCGACGCGGTGGTGGGTCGCGCCGTAGCGCCCGGCGAGATCGTCCGACGAGGCCTCGCGGGCCGGGACGCGGCCGCTGACGAGCAGCGTCGAGAACCGCTCCGCGTCCATGCGCCCGCTGAGCAGGCTCACGTGGTAGGCCGGGCCGCCGAGGTTCATCCGCGCGATGACGCGCAGCACGCGGACCGGCTCGCCGGTGCCCGGGGTCACGCGGCGCGGCGCCCGACGGCGCACCAGAACGGCTCGGACGGCGAGAGCTCCACGCCGACGAGCCCGGCGCCCTCCATCATCTCGCGGACCTCGGCGGCGGTGAACCGCTGCTCCAGGCGCGTCGCGAAGCGGTCGAAGGCGTCGGTGCGCATCGTGTAGAAGCTGCGGTCCCGGTAGAAGGCGAGGGGGACCAGGTCGGCGTTGAGGCCGAGCCGGCCGAGGAGCTTCGCGAGGCGCGCGAGCGGGAGGTAGACCGCCGCCGCGATGACCGTCGTGATCGCCACCCTCACCCGGACCGGGCTGCGCGAGACCGCGCGGCGCACGAGGTCGGTCGCCTTCCACAGCGCCCGGTACCACGGCGGCCGGTTGTCGAGCGCGTAGTAGAGGTAGACGAGGAAGGGGGCGCCCGGCTTCAGCGTCCGGACGGCCGACGCGAGCGCCGCGCGGGTGTCCGGGACGTGGTGCAGGACCCCGAGCGAGTACGCGAAGTCCAGCGAGGCGTCCGCGAACGGCAGCTCGCCGACGCTCGCGACGTGGAACTCGCAGCCGGCCTTGTCCCGGAGCGTGGCGCGGGCGACCGCGAGCGCCTCGGCGCTGGCGTCGACGCAGTGCAGCGTCGCGACGCGGTCGGCCACCGACTTCGCCCAGCGCCCCGAGCCGCAGCCGAGGTCGGCGCCGACCGGCTCGGGCGGCAGCGCGTCCCACGGGAAGAGCGCGAAGTACTGCGCGAAGGTCTGCCGGCGCTCCGCCTCGTCGAGGTCGCTCTGGTCGAAGCGCGTCCACTCCTCGCCGAAGCCCGCGACGGTCGCTGAGTCGACGTTGCGGGTCACCGACGGACGACCGGGGGCGGGGGCAGGCAGGGCATCCGGGGCAGGGTAGAGGAACGCGCGTTCCGCGCCCGGCGCGCTCAGGCCGCCGCGTGGAGCAGCGCCGCGCGCACCGCGGCGGTCACCTCGGTGGCCTGCTCCGCGCCGAGCACGGGGCTCATCGGGATCGCGAGATGCGTGCGGGCCGCCTCGTCGGTGCCGGGCAGGTCGAGTCCGGCGCCCCACTCGGTCATCGCCGGCTGGCGGTGGGCCGGCACGCGGTAGTACGCCTTGTGCCCGATGCCGCGCTCGACCAGCGCGGCGGCGAGCTCGTCGGCGCGCTCGTGGCGGACGACGTACAGGTGCCATGCCGGCTGCGCGCCGTCCGCGGCGAGCGGCAGGGAGACGAGCTCGCCGAGCCCGGCGTCCTCGTAGTGGCGGCCGGCGGCGCGGCGGCCGTCGGCCCAGGCGTCGAGGTGGGGCAGCTGGACGCGCAGCACGGCGGCCTGGAGCTCGTCCAGGCGCGAGTTGTAGCCGACGTGCTCGAAGGTGGTCTTGTCGAACGAGCCGTGGAAGCGCAGCATCCGGCAGCGCTCCGCGATGTCGTCGTCGCTCGTCGTGATGGCGCCGCCGTCGCCGAAGCACCCGAGGTTCTTCGATGGGAAGAAGCTGAACGTCGCCGCCGTGCCCAGCGTGCCCGGGCGCCCGGCGGACGTCGTGCTGCCGGCCGACTGCGCGGCGTCCTCGAGCACCGGTACGCCGAGCGCCTCGATCTCCGCGACGGGCGCGACGTTGCCGAAGAGGTGCACGGCGATGACCGCCTTCGTGCGCGGCGTCAGCGCCGCCCGCACCGTCTCGGCGGTGACGCAGAACGTCTCGGGGTCGACGTCGCAGAACACCGGGCGCGCGCCCGTCGGCGGGATCGCCTCCGCCGAGGCGTAGAACGTGAACGACGGCACGACGACCTCGTCGCCCGGCCCGACGCCCATCGCCCGCAGCGCGATCGTCAGCGCGTCGGTCCCGTTGGCCACGCCGATGCCGTGGCGGGCGCCGAGGTACGCGGCGAACTCCTCCTCGAACGCGGCGACCTCCGGCCCGAGGATGAAGCGCCCGCCGTCGAGCACCCCCGCGATGGCCGCGTCGAAGCGCGCGCGCAGCGGCAGGAGCGGCGTGGCCGTGTCGAAGAGGGGGACCGCCATCCTGCGCAGGGTAGTGCGGCGCGCCGGGCCGGCGGGGCTAGGACGGGGCGCCGGCGGCGACGCGCCGGCGCCAGAAGTCGGCCAGCGCGGCGAGCGTGCCGGCGAGGTCGTGCGCGGGCGCCCAGCCGGTGTCGGCCTTCAGCCGCGACACGTCGGCGTAGAACCGGGGCTGGTCGACCTTGCGCAGCCGCGCCGCGTCGACCTCGACGGTCGCGTCGACGCCGAACGCCTCGATCAGGCCCTCCAGGAGCGCGCGCATGGTCACCGGCACGCCGCTGGCGACGTTGTAGACGGCGCCCGGCCGGCCGCGCTCGGCGATGGCGACGTACGCCGCCGCGACGTCGCGCACGTCGCAGTAGTCCCGCTCCACGTCGATGTTGCCGCAGCGGATGACGCCCGGGCCGCCGCGCGCCTCGAGCTCGGCCAGCTGCTGGGCCCAGTCGGCCAGCGCGTAGGCGCCGGTGTGGCCGGGGCCGGTGTGCTGGAAGGCCCGCGTGACGATCACCTCGGTGCCCGTCTCGCGCCCGAACTGCAGGGCGATCGCCTCGCCGGCGGCCTTGCTCGACCCGTACGGCGTGAGCGGGCGCAGCGCCTGCTCCTCTCGCACGGGCTGCTCGCCGGGGGCGGTGAAGCCGTAGGCGAAGGCCGAGCTGGTGAAGACGACGCGCGGCGTCGCTGCCGCCGCGCGCAGCGCCTCGAGCACCGCGACCGTGCCCAGCGTGTTGACCCGGTGCAGCTCGACCACGTCGGGCGTCGTGACGGTGTCCACGACGGCCGCCAGGTGGAAGACGACGTCGGGCGCGACGTCGGTGACGAGCGCGGCGAGGCCGTCGCGGTCGCCGATCTCGACGCGGTGCTCGGCCACCTCGGGCAGGCCGGCGCTGCGGCTGCGCACGGTGCCGGCGACCTGCCAGCCGTCGTCGAGCAGCCGCCGGGCGAGGTGACGGCCGGCGAAGCCGCTCACGCCGGTGATGAGCGCCTGCCCGCTCATCCGATCGCGCCCGGCGAGGCCGCTGCGCCCGTGGTGAGCGCCTGCCCGCTCATCCAATCGCCGCGTCGACGATGTCGACGACCCGCTCCCAGCGGTAGAGCTCCACGATGCGCCTCCGTCCCGCCTGGCCGAAGCGGCGGCTGCGGTCACGGTCGCGCAGGAGCTCCGCGGTCCGCGCCCCGTACACGGCCGCGTCCTCGGGGTCGGCGAGGTATCCGCTGACGCCGTCCTCGACGTCCTCGTCGGTCGACGCCGGCCGGATCGCCGGGGTCTCGCAGGCGAGCGCCTCCTTGACCGGCAGCGCCATCGTCGTCGCGCCCGAGTTCGCGGCCGTCGCGGTCTGCAGCATCACGTCGGCCAGCGAGTAGTACCGCGGGAGGTCGGCGAAGGGCAGGAAGCCGAGGAACTCGACGCGGTCGGCGATGCCCAGGCTCTGCGCCTGCGCCTGCAGGTCCGCGAGCACCGGCGGGTCCTCGCGGGTGCTCGTGACGAGGAGGGTGGCGTCCGCCACGCCGGCCGCCGCGAACGCGCGCAGGGCGAGGTCGGTGCGCTTGATCGGCGAGTAGTCGGTCGAGTGGATGGCGATCGGCCCGTCGCCGTGGCGCGCGCGCAGGTCGGCCAGCTCGGCGTCGTCGTAGGGGCGGAAGGTGTCCGAGTCCACGCCGGCGTACGTCGGCGTGGCGTCCGTCACGCCGTAGACGTTCGCGAGCGAGCGCGCGGTCGCCCGGTTGAGCGTGAG
>JAXDHC010000003.1:0-6323 GCA_034664705.1 Solirubrobacteraceae bacterium | reverse complement strand
GGCACCGGCACCGGCCGCGTCGTGGCGCCGCCCGACACCGAGGTCGTCTCCGTGGGCAGCACGTCGGCGAAGGACTTCGACCCGTTCGGCGGCGACGGCGAGCACCCGGCCGAGGCGAAGGCCGTCGTCGACCAGGACCCGCAGTCCACGTGGTCGACGGAGCAGTACGACGGCGGGGCGCTGAACAACAAGCCCGGCGTCGGGATCTTCGTCGACGCCAAGCCGAGCGTCGCCGCGCGGGCGATGGACGTCCTCTCGCCCAGCCGCGGCTGGGAGGGCGCGATCTACGCCGCGCCCAACGGGCCGACCCCGCAGAAGCTCGACGACTTCACGCGGCTCGCCCCCATCGAGCAGACGAAGGCGCGCACGCGCGTGCGCATCGACTCCGAGGGCAAGCGCTACCGCTACTACCTGGTCTGGATCACGAAGCTGCCGAAGGGCGCGCGCGCCGTCGAGATCGGCGAGATCCGGCTGTTCCGCCTGAGCGCCTGACCTCTAGAAGCGGTGGGCGCGCTCGCGCTCGAACCGCTCCACAGCGATCCGCACGAGGCGGTCCACGAGCTCGGGGTACGGCAGCCCGCTGGACTCCCAGAGCTTCGCGTAGACGCTCGTCGCCGTGAACCCGGGCATCGTGTTCAGCTCGTTGAGCAGCACCGTGTCGCCGTCGACGAAGAAGTCGGCCCTGGCCAGCCCGCTGCAGCCGGCCAGGCGGAACGCCGTGACGGCCAGCTCGCGCACTCGCTCGCGCGCGGCGTCGGAGATCCGCGGGGGCACGACGAGCTCCATGCCGCCGTCGGTGTACTTCGCCTCGTAGTCGTACCAGCCGTCGCCCTTGAGCAGGACGATCTCGCCGGGCTGGCTGGCCTCCGGCGCCGAGGTGTGGCCGAGCACCGAGCACTCGACCTCGACCCCGCTCGCGCTGGCCTCGACGATCACGCGCGGGTCGTGGCCGAACGCCGTGTCGAGCGCGTCCTCGAGGTCGTCGCCCTCGCCGACGCGAACGATCCCGACCGACGAGCCGAGCCGGGCGGGCTTCACCCAGCACGGCAGCCCGAGCTCGCCGACGCGCTGCACGACGCCGTCGCGCACGCCGTCGTCGACGGCGACGTAGCCGACCTGCGGCAGGCCGGCGCGCGCCATCAGCTCCTTGAAGACGACCTTGTCCATGCAGACCGCGCTCGACAGCACGCCGGCGCCGACGTACGCGACGTCGAGCAGCTCGAGCAGCCCCTGCACGGTGCCGTCCTCGCCGAACGGCCCGTGGAGCGCGGGGAACACGGCGTCGACGCCGAGCAGGCCGCGGCCGGGCAGGAGCGCGAGCTCCTCGCCATCGTGCGACCACGTGCCGTCGCGCGCGAGCTCGACCCAGACGACGTCGTGGCCGGCCTCCTCGAGCCCGTCGCGCACCGACGCCGCCGAGTTCAGCGAGACCTCGTGCTCGGACGAGCGGCCGCCCGCGAGGACCGCGACCCTCATCCCGTCCCCGGCGTCGTCGTGGCCGGCGCGTCGGGGACGCCGTCGCCGTTGGCGTCCGGGTTGGCGGGCGCCGGCACGGCGGTCGGATCGAATGTGCCCACGATGATCGTCACGGTCGAGCCCTTCTTCGCGCGGCCGGCCGCCGGATCCTGCTCGACGACGACCCCGTCGCCCTCCTGCGAATCCACGGTGCGCTCCTGGGTCTCGATCTCGAAGCCCTCGCGCGACAGCCGCTTCACCGCGTCGGCCTGGGTCTCGCCGGTCACGTCCGGCACCGCCACGTCCTGCGGCTCCTTGGCGACGTTGAGCGTCACCGTCGCGCCCTTGTCGACCGCCTCGCCGCCGTCCGGGCTCTGCCCCAGGACGGTGCCGGGATCCTCGGCGTCGGTGACCTGGTCCTTGCGGGCGACCTGGAAGCCCTTGGCCTGGAGCGCCGCGCTGGCCTCCTCGAAGGTCTGCCCGGTGACCGTGGGGATCTCGACCTGCTCCTTGCCGGTGGAGATCAGCAGCGTCACGGTCGAGCCCTTCTCGCGCTCCTCGCCCTCCGGCGGGCTCGTGCGGATCGCGCGGCCCGCCGCGACGGTGTCGCTGCTCTCGCGCCGCTCCTGGATCTCGAAGCCCGCGTCGCGCAGGCGCGATCGCGCCCGGCTGCGGCTCAGCCCCTCGACCGCCGGGATCGACGCGGTGCCCGGCCCGTTGGAGACGGTCAGCGTGACGGTCGAGCCCTTGTCGACCTGCTCGCCCGGCGGCGGGTCGGACGCGATCACCTCGCCCTCCGGACGGTCCGGCGAGGTCTTCGTCACGGAGTCCGCCACGAAGCCGTCCTGGCGCAGGCGCGCCTCCGCCGACGCCTGGTCGGCCCCGACCACGTTGGGGACCGTCGCCTGCGCGGGCCCGCGGTTCAGGAAGTAGGCGCCCGCGAGGACCGCCCCGGTGAGCAGCAGCAGCGCCAGGAGCCAGAGCCACCAGCGCGAGCCGCGAGCCTCCTCCTCGTAGACCGCCTCGGCGGGCGCGTAGCCGTCGTACACGGGCGCGGTCTCGACGATGGTCGGCGCGGCGGCCATGACCGGGCCGGCCGCCCCCGCCCCCGTCCGCACGTGCTCGAGCGCCGCGATGAACGCGTCCGCGTCGGGGAAGCGCCGCGTCGGCTCCTTGTCCAGCGCGCGCAGCACGACGTTCTCGAGCTCGTGCGACACGGCCGGGTTGAACCGGCTCGGCGCCAGGGGCAGCTCGTTGACGTGCTTGAGGGCGATCGTCACGGCGCTCTCGCCCTCGAAGGGCACGCGGCCGGTCAGCAGCTCGTACAGCACGACGCCGATCGAGTACAGGTCCGACGGCGCCCCGACCGGGTGGCCCTGCGCCTGCTCGGGCGAGAGGTACTGCGCGGTGCCCATGATCGAACCGGTCTGCGTCATGTCCGACGCGCCGGCCCGCGCGATGCCGAAGTCGGTGACCTTCGCGCGGTCCTCGTCGTCGACGATGACGTTGTGGGGCTTGAAGTCGCGGTGGATCACGCCGCGGCGGTGGGCGAAGCGCGCGGCCCGCAGGATCTGCACCGTCAGGTCGATCGCGCGCTCGGGCGGCAGCGGCCCCTCGCGCTGGACGAGCGACTTCAGCGACTCGCCGCGGACGAACTCCATCGCGATGTAGTAGGTGCCGTCCCACTCGCCGCGGTCGTAGACCGAGACGACGTGCTGGTGCTGCAGGCCGGCGGCGCTGGAGGCCTCGCGGCGGAAGCGCTCGACGAACTCCGCGTCCTCGGCGAAGCGGCTGTGCAGCACCTTCAGCGCGACGTTGCGCCCGAGCTGGAGATCCTCGGCGCAGTAGACGTCGGCCATCCCGCCCGAGCCGACGCGGTCCAGCACGCGGTAGCGCCCGTCGACGATGGTCTCGGAGGTCAGGGTCATCTCAGAAGCTCCTGCATCACCTGTTTGGCGATCGGCGCGGCCACGACGCCGCCGGTGCCCTCCGAGCACTCGACGGTCGCCGCGACGGCCACCTTGGGGTTCGTGCGCGGCGCGAAGGCGATGAACCACACCTGGTTCGGGCCGCACGGGCGGTCGACCTCGGCCGTGCCCGTCTTGCCGCCCACGTCGATGCCCTCCAGCGCCGCCGCGGTGCCCGAGCCCTCGCGCACGACGTTGGCCATCATGTCGGCCACCTGGCCGGCCGCGCGCTCGGACATCACCCGCGACATCTGGCGCGGCTGGACGCGGTCGATCGTCCGCCCGTCACGGTCGACGATCCGATCGGTGAGGTGCGGCTCCATCAGCCGCCCGCCGTTCGCGACAGCGGCGGCCACCATCGCCATCTGCAGCGGCGTGACGTTCAGCTTGTCCTGGCCGATGGCCATGCGCCCGACGTCGACCGCGCCGCTCGTCGTCGGCAGCAGCCGGCCGTTCTGGAACTCGCCGCTGGCCCGCCGCTCGCTCGACGGCAGGTCGACCCGCACCTGCTCGCCGAAGCCCAGGCGGTCCATGTACTCGGCCATCCGCCGCTTGCCGAGCTTCTCGCCGACCTCGGCCCAGGCGGTGTTCACCGACTTCGTCAGCGCCTCGGTCAGCGTGATGTCCCCGAAGGTCTCGTCGCCGAAGTTGCGCAGCGGCACGCCGGAGATCGGCTTCTCGTTGCGCCCGCTCACCCGCGAGTCGGGCGTGTAGCGCCCGCTGTCCATCGCCGCGATCGCGGTGACGACCTTGAACGTCGAGCCCGGCGGGTAGCCGGCCTGCGTGGTGCGGTTCAGCAGCGGGGCGTCCTGGTCGCGGTTGAGGCGGGTGAAGCGCCCGGGCTGCCCGATCTCGTTCGGGTTGTAGCTGGGGACCGACGCCATCACCTTGACCGCGCCGGTCTGTGGATCGAGCGCGACGACGGCCCCCTTGCGGCCGTTGAGGCCCTGCAGCGCGACGCGCTGGGCCGCGGGGTCCAGCGTGGTGCGGACGTCGTCGCCCTCGGGCTCGCCGCCGCTCAGGCGGTCGAAGAGGGTGCCGAGCTCGCCCGTGGTGCCGCTCAGGGGGTCGTTGCGCGACTGCTCGAGCCCCGCCCGGCCGTACCGGGTGAACGAGTAGCCGACGGCGTGGGAGAACAGCTCGTCGTCGGGATAGGTGCGCGTGAACGTCTGGTCCTGACGGCGGATGCTGCGCGCGAGCAGCGACCCGTCGTCGGCCCGGATGACGCCGCGGCGGATGCGCTGCTGCTCGAGCAGCTCGCGCCGGTTCTTCGGGTTGTCGCGCAGCTTCTCCGCGCCGAACACGGTCCAGTTCGACGTGAAGCCGATGAGGACGGCGAAGAGGACGATGACGACGACGTAGAGGCGGGTGATGGGGGTGTTCACGGCATCTCCGCTTCGCGCCGGGCGCGCTCGGAGACGAGCAGCAGCAGCGCCAGCAGCACGAAGTTGGCGAGGATCGACGACCCACCGTAGGAGATGAACGGCAGGGTCACGCCCGTGAGCGGGATGACCTTGGTGACCCCGCCGACGATCACGAAGACCTGGAGCGCGAAGACGGCGGTGAGGCCGGTGGCCAGCAGCTTGGAGAACGAGTCGCGCGCGAGCGTGGCGATCTTGAAGCCGCGCTCGATCGCCAGCAGGTAGGTGCAGATGACCGCCGCCGCGCCGAGCAGCCCGAGCTCGTTCGTGATCACCGCGTAGATCAGGTCGGTCTGCGCCGCCGGGAGCAGCTGGACGCGGTCGTCGCCGGTGCCCACGGTCAGCAGCGCCTGGCCGAAGCCCTGCCCGAAGAGGCCGCCGTCGGCCTGGGAGAACAGGGACTGGGCGAGCTGGTAGCTGCCGCCCACCTTGTCGTAGAGGTCGCTGTCGAACGGGTGCAGCCAGGCGTCCACGCGGTTCTGGATCGTGGGCCGGACCTGGTAGAGCGCCCACGAGCCGAACGCGAACAGCGACAGCCCGATCGCCACGAACGAGAAGCGGCTCGTCGCCACGTAGAGGACCGCGAGGAAGCCGCCGAAGAACATCAGCGACGAGCCGATGTCCTGGATGACGAACAGCATCGCCATCGCGGCGCCCCAGATCAGCAGCAGCGGCCCGAGGTGCTTCAGCGGCGGCAGGTTCATGCCGAGGAACCGCCGGCCGCCGCTGACCAGCAGCTGGCGCGTATCGCGCAGGTAGCTGGCCAGGAAGATGATGATCGCGATCTTGGCGAACTCGGCGGGCTGGAAGGACAGCGGCCCGAGCTTCACCCCGAGGTACGCGCCGTTGACGTTCTGCCCGATCCCCGGCAGGCGCGGCAGGAGCAGCATCAGGATGCCCGCGGCCGCGACGGTGTAGCGATAGCGCTCGAGCACCCGGTAGTCGCGCAGCAGGACGATCGTCGCCGTGAAGAGGATCAGCCCCATGACGAACCACTGCGCCTGCTCGCGCGCCAGGTCCTCGTCGATCCGGTAGATCATCACCAGCCCGAAGCACGCGAGGATCGCGAACAGCGGGAACAGGTAGGGGTCGGCGTGCGGCAGGGTGATGCGCAGCACGATGTGCGCCGCCAGGCAGAGCCCGAGGAAGACGAGGCCGAAGGTCAGCGAGACGTTCGAGAGGACGTCGTCGCGCTCGATGAACACGGCGGCGAAGCCCGCCGTCGTCAGGAGCGACACGGGGATGAGCGCCATCAGCTCGCGGTTGCGCGCGCTCACGGGGACGTCAGCTCCCCGCGCTCCATCTGGCGGACGAGGTCGTGGGCGTCGTCGCGCGAGCGCAGCTTGTGCGCGCCGAGCGCCCGGCGCTGGTTCCCCGGGAGCTCGGTCACCGGCACGCCGGAGACGTAGTTGGGCGTGTACAGGTCCAGCCCGGCCGGGAGGTCGTAGGGCAGGCCGCGGTAGACCGTCACGAAGCCGTC
>JAXDHC010000002.1:0-9895 GCA_034664705.1 Solirubrobacteraceae bacterium | reverse complement strand
GTCGAGATTCGCGCCCGCCTCATCGCGCTGGCCAACGAGCGCTTCGCGGCCGAGGAGGCCGGTCTCACCGCGGACCGGGCGTACATGGCCGACCTCGAGTCGGAGGTACTCGAGTACCGGCGCGCGCTGGTCGGCGCCATCGTCACCGAGATCGCGGTGTCCCGCGGCGAGTTGGTCGGGCGGAACTTCGGATGAGCGCGCCGACGGCGGAAGCCACGCAGCCGTGCCTTCACGATTTCGTCGCGACGGTCAGCCACGAGCTCCGGACGCCGCTGACCTCGCTCCAGGCGACGCTCGAGCTGCTCGAGGAGAAGGCCGTCGCCGCGTCGCTCGGTCTCGTCGTCGCCGGCTGCGGCGCAGGGGCGCACGCGGCTCCGGGTCATCGGAGCGTCGCGACTGACGATCCCGCGGCGCGCGCGCCGACGATCGTTCGCTTCTTCCAGGATCCGTCGCTCCACGTCGTCCGGATCCGCGCCGTCACCGCCGACGGCATGCTCGTCAACCACGTCGGTGGGCCGTACTTCTCGCGCCGTATCCGCGCCGGTGCGCTCGAACGGCCGCGTCACCCCCTCCAGCGAGGACGACGCCGGCTACATCCAGCTCATGCGCCGCTTCACCGGCGCCGACGTGCTCCTGCGCACGCCGGCGGGACCGGTGCCAGCGAGCACGCTCTCGCCCCGGCGCACCAACCAGGCGTTCTCGTTTCACCGCTCAGGCGTTCCCCTCGGGCCCGCTGCGCACCTCGCTGCTCAGCCCGCCGGTCGGCGCATGAGCCTGCCAACACGACAAGGAGCCCAACCATGACCGCCGTCGACGTGGGCGAGCAGCCCACACGCCATCCGGACACACCGACAACCGTCCTGCCCAGCCTCTCGATCGTGCTGCCGTGCTACGACGAGGAACCCAACGTCGCTGTCGCCGTTGCCGATGCCGACGCCGCGGGATCGCGGTTCGCAGCCAAGCACGAGATCATCGTCGTCGACGACGGGTCGCGCGACCGCACGCGCGCGATCGCCGACTCGATCGCCGCCGTGAACCCCCGCGTGCGGGTCGTAGCGCACGAGCGCAATCGCGGGTACGGGGCCGCGGTGCGCTCGGGGATCGCGGCCTCTCGCTCGGAGTGGGTGCTCCTCACCGATGCCGATCTGCAGTTCGACCTCTCCGAGCTGCGGTTCCTCGTGCCGCTGTCAGCCGACAACGACCTCGTTGCCGGCTATCGAGTCGACCGCGCCGACCCCGTCGCGCGGCGCCTCGCCGCGCACGCGTGGAACCGGCTGATGCGTCGCACGTTCCGCGTCGGCGTTCGCGACGTCGACTGCGCGTTCAAGCTCGTGCGCGGACCCGCGGTCCGGGCGCTCGATCTCGAGAGCGGCGGCGCGATGATCTCGACCGAGCTAATCGTTCGCGGCCAGCTCGCTGGTTGGCGGATCGCCGAGGTCGGCGTGCACCACCTTCCCCGTCACGCCGGAGAGCCCACCGGCGGCGACCCCCGCGTCGTGCTGCGCGCCTTTCACGAGCGCCGAGCGCTGATCCGCCGCCTGCGGGGCGACGACGCGCGCAGTCGCGGGACCACCGGCCGCCCGCAGCCGACAGGCGCGTAGCGGGCCATGCCATTCGCGTCCCTGACCGCGTGGCTGACCAACGTGGTCGTCCACCACGGCATCGTGGCCGTGTTCGCCCTTATGGCGATCGACGCATTGCTCCCCGGCGGCGGCGAGCTGGTGATGTTGCTGGCCGGCGCGCTCGCCGGCGGGGTGATCGGCCATGGCTTGGCGGGGGTGGGGACCGGCGCGCCGGCGTACCTGGCGCTCTCCGGCGCCGGCACGCTCGGGTACGCCGCGGGGGCTGTCGTCGGCTGGGCGATCGGGCGGCGGGGTGGGCGCGAGCTGCTGGTCCGCCATGGTCGGTGGCTGCACCTCGGCCCCGACCGGCTGGATCGCGCCGAGCTGTGGTTCGCCCGGCACGGACGCGCCGCGGTCCTGCTCGGCCGCCTGACACCAGTGGTGCGCTCGTTCGTCTCGGTGCCCGCGGGCGTGGTTGGCGCGCCCTTCCGTTCGTACCTCATCCTCACCCTCGTGGGGTCGGCGATCTGGTGCTTCGGCTTCGCCGGCGCGGGGTGGGCACTCGGTGCCAGCTGGCACACGGTGCACAGCGCGTTCGGCTACATCGAGGTCACCGTGGTCGCCGCCGTGGCCGGATGGCTGATGCTGCGCCGGCGGTCCCGGCGGTCCCGGCGGTCCCGGCGGTCCCGGCGGGCGCCGAGGGGCGAGCGTCTGCGCGCAGCTGCGCCGCCGCGCCGCTCATAGCGCTCGCGACCGGCGACCCGGCCGATCGCCACGACCACTCCCGCTCGGAGCCCTGCCCAGTGCTCGGGTTCGATGAAGCGGTCGTGAGAGCGTCGCGGGCGCCGCTCACGCGGTGCGAGCGGGGGCGAATACGACCGTGCGCGCCAGGGTGTAGGTGAGGAGCGTGACGAGCGGTAGCACGACGCACTCGGCCGCGAGCTTGCGCAGGGACAGGTCGCTGGTCGCGAGGTCGACGCCTGCGCCGCTGAGCAGGGCGCCGAGTCCTTGCACGGCGACGTAGCGCGCGAGTGTTGCCGTCCCGCCGTGGGCGTGGAACGTCCACGAGCGGTTGAGCAGGTAGCCGTTCGCCGCGCCGATCGCGAACCCCAGCGCTGAGGCCGGCGTGTCGGCCATGCCGACGCGGGTCAGGATCTCGTAGGCGACGAGGGTGAGCACCGTGTTGGAGATGCCCACCACGCCGAAGCGCACGAATCGGATGATCTCGGCTCTCATCGAACGAGCCCGATCTCGTACTCGTGGTTGGCGTGGCCGGTGGCCGAGCGCGTCGGGTACCACCCGGTGTCGTGCACCACGCTCGACAGTTGCGGGATGCCGGCGAGGCCGTGCCACAGGCAGGCGACGAGGGCGAGCGGCGCAAGCGCGCGCGGCGTTCGCAGGGCTGCGAACGGAAGCGGCCAGGCCAGGTACCACGGGATGACCCATGACAGCGAGCCGACGCTCGCGAGCAGCACGATGCCGATCGCGCGCGGCGTCCACCGTCGTCGCCAGGCGGCCGCGCCGCCGGAGACGAGGACGACGACGGCCAGGGCGTAGCGTCCGGCGCCGCTCGCCAGGGACGCTGCCTTGGCCGTGACCTCCGCGGCCCGGCGCCGTGAGAAGAGCGTGCTCGCTCGGGCGCTCATCGAGCGCGAGGCTCGCGCGACTTGATGAGTCGGGGATGAGAAGGCGGCTGGTGGCCGAGACCAGCGGCACCTTTCACGTTCTCGGGCTCTTCGGCGACGCTCACCGTGCCGTTCGCCGCGCCGCTGCCAGCCGGCAACCACGTGGTGACGTTCACCTCGACCTGGCCTGGGCAAGGCAGTGAGAACGGAGCGTTCACGCAGTCGGTCGAGGACGGCCCGGGGCCGCCCGCATCACCGACGACTCCGCTGCCCCCGCCGGCTTCGGTAACTCCCGCCCCGCTTCTCGCGTCCGCGGCGGCCTCGTCCGCTCCCGTGGCCCAGTCGAAGTCGTCGCGCGTCCGGAGATTCCGCACAAAACCCGTCAAGAAGTGCAGGTACGGACGACGCCAGCTTCGCGGCCGCGGGCGCCGCTCCTTCATGCGCCGCACCAAGCCGGTGCCGATCGCGGTGCGGATCCCGCACTTCACCGGCTGACGCGCTGGCCATGTCGATCCGTGGTCTCAGCCGAGGCGCGCGTCGTTCGTCGCCCGGGGTTGGCTTGGCGTCGGCCGGGTTCGCGCTCGCGATCGCCATGCTCGGCACGCCGTTGCCCACTCCGCTGTACAGCCTGTATCGCGAGCGCTTCGGGATCTCCGAGCTGATCATCACAGTGATCTTCGCGACGTACGCAGCGGGGGTGATCGCCTCGTTGCTGTTGTTCGGCCGCCTTTCCGACCAGGTCGGGCGTCGGCGGATGCTGCTGCCGGGCCTCGCCCTGGCCGCGCTCAGCGCGATCGCATTCCTGACCGCCGACGGTCTTGCTCTCCTGCTCGCAGGCCGCGTCCTCGCGGGGCTCTCGGCCGGCATCTTCACGGGTACGGCAACCGCGACGCTGGTGGACCTGGCGGGCCCCGAACGGCGCGCAAGGGCCACGCTCATGGCGACGATCGCGAACATGTGCGGCCTGGGGTGTGGGCCGCTGCTGGCCGGGATGCTGGCGCAATGGGCCGGATCGCCGTTGCGGCTGATCTTCTGGGTCTATCTCGTGCTGCTGATCCCGGCGACCATCGGCATCTGGGTCATGCCGGAGCCGGTCGCGGCGACGAGCCGCCCTCGGCTGCGGCCGCAGGCGCAGGCGGTACCCACGGAGATGCGCACGACGTTCGTCGAGGCCCGCGCTCGCCGGCTTCGCCGGGTTCGCGGTGCTTGGCCTGTTCACCGCCGTGGCGCCCGCCTTCCTGGGCCAGGAGCTCGGGGTGACGAGCCGCGCCGTGGTCGGTCTCGTCGTCTTCGCCGTCTTCGCCGCCTCCATGGTCGGGCAGGCGGTGCTCGAGCTGGTGCCGGAGGCGGTGGCCATGCCCGCCGGATGCCTCGCGCTGATCGCCGGGATGGGCGTGCTCGCGCTCGGCTTGGCGCTGCCCTCGCTGGCGCTGCTCGTGCTCGGTGGGGTGGTCGCGGGCCTCGGCCATGGCCTGGCCTTCAGGGCCGGGATGACAGCGGTGAACACCAGGGCGCCCGCCGAACACCGCGCCCGCGGTGGCGTCGGGGTTCTTCGTCGTCATGTACGTCGCCATCTCGCTGCCCGTGATCGGCGAGGGCATCCTCGCGCAGGCAACGGGGCTGCGCACGGCCGGGGTGACCTTCGCCACCGCCGTGGCGGCCGTGGCCGTCGTGGTGCTGGTCCTGCTCGGCCGCGAGCGCGCACGGTTGGCGACGGCGTGAGTCGCCACAGCAGTCACTACCCCCAGCGACGTACGGACAAAAGCCTCCCGCGAGCCGACGATAGAGGCGGCGCCCATCTCGAACATGGACCGCGCCATGTGTCAAGTGAGGAATCACTTGATTGGCGCTTTTCTCTCTTTCACTCTCTCATGCAAGGAGTCTTCAGTGCCTTCTGACGTCCCCGCGCGGCGACGCCGTTCCGCGGCCGCCGCCGCCGTCCTCGCCGTCGGCGCGCTGCTCGTAACCGCGGGCAGTGCCGTCGCCCAGTCGTTCCCATCGCCCGATGACTCGGCGGTGTCGCCTCCTCCGCCGAGCCAGCCGACGCGGGCCAACGGCGACACGAAGCACACCACGCGCCTGTATGGCAAGGACGCCTTCCAGGAGGCGGTCTCGGTCACGCAGCTCGTCTATCCGGCAAACGCGGCGACGGGCGAGGACGACTCCTTCCCCGACGATCGGCCGCGGGCGGTCACGCTTCTCACCCCCGACGACCCGCTCACCGCGATCAGCGCCACGCCGCTCGTCCATTTCCCCGACAACGCCCCGGTGCTGTACGTCACCCGCGATGGCATCCCGAAGATCACGCGCGACGAGCTCCAGCGCCTCAAGCCGGTCGGGATCGGTCGCCACAACGACGTCCAGGCGTTCGTGGTCGGCGCCGCGTCGAATCCGGGCGTGCTCGCGGCTCTGAGCCAGCTTGGCCTCAAGTCCGAGTCGGTCACCGCGAGCGACCCCGCCACGCTCGCAGACAAGGTCGACCAACTGTATGGCTCGATCCAGAACCCCGACCAGGGCTTCCCGATCATGAGCACTTCCGCCACGGGTGAGGGCAGCGCGACCGCCGACGTCGTGGTGGGCTCGATGTCGGCTTGGCAGTACGTCCTGCCGGCCACCCATTGGGTGTCCCACATGCCCACCGGAATGCTGTGGGTCACGCAGACCAGCGTGCCGCAGCCGACGATCGACGCGCTCAAGCGGCGCATGGGCCACGCGCAGATCTACGTCTACGGCGGCCCGGACGTCGTCAGCTCCGCGGTCGTCAAGGAGCTTGGTAACTACGGGAACGTGTCGCGGATCACCGAGGACGACGGCGTCGCGTTCAACCACCCGGTCCCCAACACGCCGCTTACCACCGCGCTCGCGTTCTCGAAGATGTGGGACCCGGTGGGGATGATGGGGTGGAACATCGTCGGCCCGGGGCATGGGTTCACGCTGGTGAACCAGGACGACTGGCAGGGCGCGGTGGGATCGGCGATCCTGTCGCACCTCGGTTTCCACGCGCCGCTCCTGCTGACCAACAGCAGCGACACGCTCCCCACGGAGCTCGACGGCTACTTCAAGGAGGTCGCTCCGGCGTTCCTCGTCTCGCCGGCGGACGGGCCGTACAACATGACCTACGTCATCGGCGACTACAGCAAGATCTCCTGGCGCGAGCAGACCACGATCGACCACGACTCCGGCATGACGAACCGGCGCGTTCCCCAGCAGACCACGGGCGGGGGCTACCAGCCGCCACGCTAGTCACAACCCACCACCGCCTACCATGCGTAGGAGCCGCCGGCCACAGGCCGGCGGCTCTTCGCATGCCGACCTTCGACCCGCTCGGGCCGCTGGCGCCTCTCACCGAATTCGAGCTAGTCGGGGACGCAGATGTCCTGCAGCTAGCAGCGTGCCGCCGTCGGCGGGCTCTCGACTCGGAGCTGGCCGTCGGGAACGGCAAGCGGTCCGCCAGACCGAGAAGCCCGCTGCCGTCGGGCCGGACGCCTCCGATGCTGTCGTCGCGCACCTGGACTCGGAGTGCGCCGTCCTCGGCGCGCGCTGTGACTGCGGCTTGCCTGGCGCGGGCGTGTTGGCGACGTTGTTAGCGCCTCGGCGACGAGGAAGTACGCGGTCGCTTCGACCCCGGCGGGGAGCCTGCCCACGGCCACGGCGTTCTCGACGGCTGGGAGAGGGGGTCGAGCCGGCTCGAGTTCGCGACGACGGTCACCGCGTGGTCGTCTCGTAGCGGAGCACCCGAGTTTGGCCGATTCCCAGCAGCCGGCTCACCTCCTCGGCGAGGCGGCGAACACCTGGCCGGGAGGCAACTCGCGCGCCACCAGCGTCGCCACCCGCCGCAGCGACGCCTGCTCGTCCGCCAGCCGGGCCAGCTCCTCTCTACTCGCGGTGTTCGAGATCGCCGTCGCGACCAACTCGGTGAACTCCGCGAGCCGGTCCTCGATGCGATCGGGCAGTCGCTCACGATCGACCAAGGCGGTCACCGGCACGCTCCAACATTTCCGTCAACGACGATCGGGGCGCCGGCGACCGAGCCGATCCCCCCTCTCGCGGGCGGCGTCGGCGGTCGTGTCAGGCGGGCCGACCAGATCGTCAATCCTTCCCCGGCCGGCCGCTCGCCGGGACCTGGGCGGCCATAAGACCGTGCGGTCAGTGGCCCGGCCGAAGTGCTCGACGGACTCTGGGCCATCGCGATGAAGAGCCCCTTGCGCCACGCGCGAACTGCGCGCGCGGGGTGGGTGTGAGGGGTGATGCGCGACACAAAGTAGGAGAGTGCTCGAGGTCGACGTCGCACCCGAGCAGCCCCCGCTTGCGGCACTCGTGCCGCAAGCCAAAGGATGTTCAGCTCGTTGTCGTAACCGTTGCGGATAGTGACGTGGCGGATGTCGAAGCCCTGGCCATCGCTTCTCGACGGGCCCCTGCGGCCCCTCGCCCAACCGCCGATCGCCGGCATTGCAGCTAGCAGGCATGCGAAGACTTCGGCTGGCCGGGCGCCCGAATGGTCGCTGGCGCCGACGACACGGATGCGCACAGGCGGCACCGTTGTCAACAGCACGGAAATTCACCGGAGGAGGCGACGATGGTCCGCATCGAGCGCACTGCGACAGGTGCCTGGGAGGTCATGCATTTCGAGACCCGGATCGGGATCCACCGCGGAGAGCGGCGGAAGGCGAAGTGGGCCGCGCTGCGGCAGGCGCGGCGGATCACGAGCGGCCCGGTTCTCGTCATCGATCGTGGCTGACCGCGGACCCCGACGCCAACGGGAGATCGGTCAGCTGGCGCCTTCGCCGAGCAGAGCGCGTACGCCTTCAAGGCGGGCACTCCACGGCCGGCTCGAGGGTGTCGTCCGGTCGCTCGGCCTGCCCTTCACGAAATGAGGCGACGACAGCATCGGCTTGCGTCCGAACAGGTCGCCGATGCGACCACCGAGGAGCAGCAGGCCGCCGAACGCAAGGTAGCCAGCGACGATCCACTGACGATCGGCGCTCGAGACGTGCAGCGCCTTCTGCGCCGACGGGAGCGCGATGTTCACGACGGTCGCGTCGATGAGCACGATCAGCGGGCAACCGCGATCACCGCGAGATCCACCAGCCCGAGCGTGCCGGCGATCGTTGGAAGCTGAGATATCCGGAGCCACGGTCGCGCTTTGTACGCCGCGAGATGAGCGCTGCATGAGCGCGCGGAGTACCCGGTCAGCGGGATCAGCTGGTAGCCCCAGCGCTACCTTCGATTGTACCGGTGGCGGCGATGACACATCTAGGCGCACCGGCCAGCATGAGGCGAGAGTGAAAGGCCCAAGTCAAATGGCACCGCGGCGTCAGTAAACACCCCTCACCGGCGAAACGGTCGTATGACAAGCACTTCTTCAAGGCCTCCTCGCACATGATCTACACCTACGACAATGCTGGCCGTACGAGGTGTACATCAAGCACGCGCGACTGCGCGCTTACCGGAAAGCGGCCGGCGGCGCGGTGTCCGCGATCCGCCACGCCCACCCGGCGTCCAGACAGTCGCGAAATCGACAACAAGGACACGCGCACATGAGTTAAGACCGACCCGCACACCGTACGACCACCGATTCGGGTGTCCCGATCCCCAGCGACGAGCATTCGCTGACGGTCGGGCCCGACGGCCCGACCGTGCTGCAGGACCACTACCTGGTGCAGAAGCTGCAGCACTTCAACCGCCGCGTTCGTGAACTGGGTGACGTCCTCGAGAGAAGCGCAGGAAGACGGGGGTGAGCTTGCCGATCGCCGAGAGGAACGCGAGCGCGTGCCCGAGCGCGTGGTGCACGCCAACGGCAGCGGGGCGCACGGCTTCTTCGAGGTCACCGCGCGACGTTAAGCCAATACGTCACTGGCCTGGATCTCGGGCTCGGCGCGTTGGTGGGGCGCGAGTCGCTGGGGGCCGTTGATCCGGACCCCCATGGGACGGCGCCTGCGGCGGCGGCCGCGTTCGTGCTGGTGGGTGCAGCGTTGGCGGGGCTCGACGTGCGCTTCGGTGGGCGCTGGGCGCCTGCCCCGTTGGCTTCCGGGATGGTGGCGGCGCTGGCGGCGGTGACGCTCGTGAGCTACCAGGGCGGCTCGCGATCAGATCTGACCGTTTCGCGGAGATGGCGGGTGCCAGTGACCCTCGGATTCCTCTTTCTCAGCATCGGCGTGCTGCTGGCTCGGCCCGATGTCCAGCCGATGCGGGTGATCGCTCGCGACACGCGCGGCGGTGCGATGCTGCGCAGACTGCTCCGCTGGTCCTCGTCGTCCCGCTCGTGCTTGCCGAGCTGGGCGTGGACGGCGCGCGCCTCAATGTGTTCGGTCCGCAGACCGCGACGTGGCTGCTGGCGGGCGGCATCGTCGCAATCGGGCTGCCGCTGCTCTGGATCGTCGGGCGCGAGCTCGACGGCGCCGATGAGCGCCGCCGGGACGCGGTGGCGCTGCACGTCAGCGAGGAGCGCACGCGCCGGATCGTCGAAAGGCCCAGGACGCGATCGTCTCCACCGATAGCGCAGGCCGAATCGCGACGTGGAACGCGGCCGCGCAGCACATGTTCGGATGGACGCCGGAGGAGGCGATCGGCCGCGACGCGGCGGCCACGCTGCCTCCCGGCGGGTTGGGTGAGCGCCCGCGCAACGATGCCGCGCTGCCCGAGCATCGCGTGTTCGAGACGACCGTGCGCCATCGCGACGGCCGGGAGGTGCCGATCGAGCTCAGCGTC
>JAXDHC010000001.1:0-2986 GCA_034664705.1 Solirubrobacteraceae bacterium | reverse complement strand
CTCGATGATGCCGTTGAGCACGATGGCGACCTCGCCACCGTCGCCGGACGTCAGCGGATGCGCGTTCTCCTCGGTGACGCGCCCGTGCGTCGCCCAGCGGGTGTGCCCGATCCCCGTCGTCGCGCGTGACGCGATCGAGCCGGCGCGGTCCTTGAGGTTCTGCAGCTTGCCGACCGCCTTGACGACCCGCAGGCCGTGACCGTCGAGCAGGCAGATGCCGGCCGAGTCGTACCCGCGCGATTCCAGGCGCTCGAGCCCCTTGAGCAGGCGCTCCTTGGCCGGCTGGGCCCCGACGTATCCGATCACTCCGCACATGGCCCTGTCCTCCGTGCCGGCCTGGGCATACGGGTGGCGACGAGCGCGCTCACCCGCGCACGACCGTGAAGGTCAGGGTGCGCGGGCCGACGTGGCGACCGTCGGGCGTGCGCGCCGTGATCCGCACGCGGTAGCGCCCGGGCCTGAGCGTCCGGCGGCCGACGCGACCGCTGAAGCGGACCGTGTTCTCGCCGCGGATGCCGGTGCGCTTGAGCGTCATGACCGCGACGTGCCGGCCGCGGCTGATGCGCTGGACGGCGAGCGTGACACTGGCCTTCTCGTTCATCAGCCACGTGATCGTGCTGCCGGTCGGTCCGCGCCCTCGGCGCCCGCGCGCGGCCGACCGGCTGCGCGAGACGACGAACCGGCGCGGCGACATCTTCAGCCGGCGCATCGTCAGGGCGGCGCGACCGGCGTTCGGGGCCGGCGAGCGGCGCTGGGTGCCCGCCGTCCCGGAGGCCGGGGCCGGCGCGGGCGCCGCGGCCGGCGGAGCGGGCGTGGCGGCCGTGCCCGGGCGAGCGATCGCCTGGGCGGCGGGCGGCGCCGTGGCCGTCAGCGGCTGCCCCGGCGAGACGGTGAACCAGCCGGAGCGCTCGCCGCCGTAGAGCGCGCCCTCCGGGGTGCCGGTGATCGGCACGTCGATCGTGTCGGTCGTGGTCACGTGCACCTGCCCGTCCTGCAGCCAGGCGGTCGCGCGGCCGGCGGCGAGGTCCTGCGCCCACTTGGCCTGGCGCTGGATCTGCTGGCCGATCTCGGTGTGCGTGAGCTGGACCAGGCCGGGGCTGAAGTACAGCCGGTAGCGGCGCAGCAGCTCGTCGAGGATCGTGTAGAGGATCCCGTCCGCGGCCAGGTTGCTCTGATGCGCGAAGTGCGGCCGCGAATCGTTGAGCATGAGGTGGCGAAACATGATCCCCACCTCGCTGTCCATGTACTGCGCCCATGTCGCCGGGGCCGTGCGGCACGTGTTCGTCGCCGAGTTGACGCACTTGCCGGCCGGCGGCGGGAGGTAGATGTAGTTGTACTCGTCGAGCTGCTCGGCCTGGGTCTCGACGTTGTAGTAGATGTTCGCCGGGTAGCGCGGGACGGTCATCGCCCCGCCGATCGCGTACTGCGTCGGCTCGCGCGAGTTGTCGGCCGCGGTCCACTTGATGCCGAGCGCGTCGAACGTCCCGGCCATCAGCGGGTTGTGGAGCCCCGAGTGCTCGCCGGTGACGAGCTCCGCGGGATTCATCGGCAGGCCGTGGGAGACGCCCCACGCGATGTTGTCGCCGATCTCGCTGGTGAGCTGGGCCTGCGTCGCGAGGTCGAGGTTGAGGTGGGTGAAGGTGTGGTTGATCCAGCGGAACGCGGCCTTGTTGGCGAGGTAGGCGTCGGTCAGCGGGTCGGTGGGCGATGCGGTGTCGGCGATGAAGTCGGCGCTGCCGCTGCCGTTGAACACCATGTCGAGCTTGATCCCGCTCGTGTTCTGCCAGGTGACCAGCCGGGTCACGTCCGCGGCGGTCATGCGGATCGGCCGGCAGGGCGGGAGCGTCGCTGCGCCCGTGCCCGTCCCCGGCGCGGCGGGTGAGACGCCGCCGCCGGCGACGAAGCCGTTCGGCCCGCCCGCGGGCGCGCACTCGGTCTCGTCCGGCGCGGCGGTCGGGCCGTCCACGAGCGACCGGTTCAGCGTCGTGTCCCAGCGGGCGTCGGGCAGGAAGACGTCGTCGACCTGCATGTCGAAGTAGTTGCGCTGGTAGCCGAGGAAGACGTTGCGCGTCACCCAGCTCAGCACGCCGTGGCGGAGCAGCATGGCGTGGATCTGGTTCTCGTTGCTGTCGACCGTCATGACCATCTCCTCCCGGCCGTCGGCGTGCGTGTAGATGCCGAGGTAGGAGGAGCTGTTCGGGCCGCCCAGGAGCGTCTCGAAGGCGGCGGGCGCGACCTGCGCCGCCGGCGTCGCCTGGTACCCGAAGGCCGTGGCGGCCGGGGCGGGATCGCCGATCGGCACGGGGCCCTTGAGGTAGGGGAACACCGCCAGGCCGCCCGCTGAGAGCTGCCCGGTGTTGCCGTCCTGCGCGGCGCCCGGGACGCTCGGGCCGTTGAGCCCGTGGACGGCCGAGGGGAACGTGGAGTCGCTGACCTGGCGGATGCCGAAGGTCTGCTCGAACTTCGCCAGCGCCGTCCACTCGCTGTCGTCGAGGGCCGACGGGAAGCTGACCGTCGCGTCCGCGTTGGTGACCTGGTGGACGAGGTCCCCGGTGGCCAGGATCACGGCCTGGTAGAGGGCGTGGTTGCCCGCGTAGTCGGCGAACGTCGCGTCGGTGAACGGCGCCTCGGCGTCCGCGATCTTCGCGTCGAACGGCACGCCTTCACGCGTGAGCTCGGCCTTCCACGCGCCGAACGTCGCCTCGGTGCCGGTCGCGGACAGCAGCAGGACCTTCATGTCGATGCGCTGACCGGGCTGCGGAGCGAGCGCCCCTGACGCCGACGGCACGAGCGCGACGGCCAGCACGGCGGCGACGACGAGGAGGTGCCAGTGACGGCGCCAGAGGGCGTTCGCTGCTGAGGTGGCCATGCGCTTCGCCGGCCGGAGAGACGGAGAGGGCGACATTGCTTCTCCCATCGCGGTGCGGGGACGGAGTGGCTGTCGGGGAGCGGTTGGGGGGATGGTCGGGTCGGACATCAGGCGGCC